>JAFQVE010000257.1 GCA_017408185.1 Oscillospiraceae bacterium
AGATGCCGTATTCTTCGCGTGGCGCATTTTTATGGTATTGCTCTTTTCTTTGATATAATTCAGAACATACTCGTCCTCATACATGTCAAAAACAATATCATACGCCGTTGCAAGCTCTACTGCATTGCCTGATTCCCAGATGCGTCCCGTCATTTTACCTTTTTCGGCACCGCCATCGGCATTCCATACCTTGTTTCCGTAAACCGAAAGATCATACTCGTGATAAAAATCCGCAATTCTGTCAAGAAGGATTGCAGCAACACGTCCATATTGCTTATCGCCTGTATAGAAATATGCAAGAGCACAGTTTCTTATAGCCTCCGAAACAGCTCCATCCTCTCCACTTATCCAATAGAATACGGCCGTATGCATATATTCTGCAATATAGATATGCCGTTCTGTTGCGAGGACATTCCCTTTTTCATCGACATACTCATACAGTGTTCCGTCAGCTTTTGCCGGAACATAACCCATACTGTCATCAACGCCCCAGGTTTCAACGGTTTCACCTTCACGAAGACCTTTGCCTCCGTTTGCCGTATCGTCGATTGTTTTATACATTTTGTTTGTGAGGTATCCGCCGGGCACGCCATAACCGTAGTATTTTTTCCACTGCGCACTGTGCTCTGCTCCGGGTTCGGTTACGGATTTATCTCCGAACAGCTCACGATGAGCTTCAAGTGCACGCATACGGTCAAATTCACGATACTCATTAAGTCCAAGCTCGTAAAATTTTTCAAAGTCATTACTCGGGAAAACTCTCTTACATTCCGGGCACTGTACCTTCCATGGACGTGACAGAGCGTTGTGCACCCACGGGAACTGCCCACGAAGAGCCATTAAATCTGCATTACAGAAACGGCAGATGTACATTTCCGGGTCATTCTTTGCACCGAGAGAGTGCGAACGCGGAATGCCTTGTGACGCAATCATATTATAAAGATCATCGAGCCTTGATACGTATTTGTCTGCAATCTTTACATATGTTTCGGCATTGCTTTTTACCCAATCATATTTCTTGTAATTTTCACGTGCTGCCTGTACCATTTCTTCAGGTCTGTAGGTCGCTTTTGCCTTTCCCTTTACAACAGAAAGAGTTACACGTTCGGTGTGAATACTTCCATTGACATTTACCGTAACCTCAAACTCCGCATCGCCGACTTTCTTCGGGATTATATTGTTTTTCTCATCAATATCAGCAATGTCCTTTGTTAAAGCAACAGAAGAAATGTTTTCGTTTTCAACCGCATACTCTTTTCCAAGGTGATCGGTTGCCGTCACATAAATCGGAACCGTATCATTTTCCTTATCCGTAAGACGGATATATTGACTTCCTCCGGAGGTTGCCGATAATTTTACTATACGACCTTCAAATATCGTTATAGTGGAAACACCGACTGTTTCTTTTCCGTTAAAGGTTGAAGTTACCTCTACATCAACAGTTCCGGCTTTCTTCGCGGTAATTACATCCCCCTCGATTGTTGCAGTTTTCTCATCAAGCGAACGGTATGTTGAAGAAACAGATTCAGCACTTAAAACTCGGCCATTTGCAATCCTTGGTTCTGCAACAAGTCTTGCTGTTTCGCCAACGCCAATTCCGTTTCCTTCAGGCTTTGCTCCGGTTGAAGCAAGTCCCTCTGTTCTTACGGGAATATTATAGGTTTCCGTTTTAACTTCCGAACCATTAAGGACTGCCTTAAGCGTTACGGTACTTTCGCCATCGCTCAGAGCCGAGAGCTTACCGAGATATGCTTCATCAACTATCGAATCTTCAATGGATACGCTTTCTCCTTCAACAGATGCAAGGATACAGTTTGATGTGTCTGCACTTCTGTCACTTGCATATCCGTTTACAAGACGTTCCGTTTCGTCGGAGAGGATGATACGTGCCGTAATAACATTCTTTTCACCGACAACAAGTTCCTGCGGCACTGTTGCACGAAGTATTGTTTTTGACTCATCAATATTCACCGGTTTAAAGGTCATTTTGCTGAGCAAAATATACGGACGGACATTTTTTCTCGCTTCTGCAAGAGCAAACATAACCTTTACCCTGCCGGTTTCATCAGGAGCAAGATAAATAGAATTAAGCTTTGTTTCGCCATCAGGATTTATGACAGGCACACCGGTTACTGATGCATCATAGCTATCATAGAAGCCTGCATACTGACCATCTGCATATATATACCATGAGGCACCGGATGCCCATTTGCCGCCCAGGAAGGAAAGTGAATACCAGCCGGGCTTTGCTGTGCCGAGATTTATCTCAGCAGTCCACTTTTCCATCTCTCCGCCAGCGGAAAGCCACGGAGTTTCCTTTGTTTCAATACCTATAAGTTCAACCCCGAAGGAATGGTTGAATTCTCTTGCAGAACCCTGTCCGCTTTTTTCTGTAGTCTCAACAGCAACCGCAGCAAAGCCTTTACCCTTTACCTGTCGTGGGGTTGTCTGAATTGCCGGATCCTTACTGTACCCAATCTTCTCAGCGGTTGTAAAGTCAATCGTAACCGTTTTATCCAAAGGCTCCGGAGTTATTTCGATTGTTGCTTTTCCGGATATTTCCGTTCCATCATATGCCGTTACCGTTGCCTGTATCTCGGCAATGCCCACCGAAACACCGGTAATAACACCTGTTTCGGGATTTACTGAAGCATATTCCGGAGTAAGGCTCTCGTATGAGACCTCATATCCATCCTCTTCAGGCCATGCACTTCCATCGTCTCTTGTGAGAGTTACGGAGGTTTCACCAACGTTGCCGACTGCAATCTGACTTACACTGAATGCAAGATCAACCTTTGAAAGCTTTGGCTTTTCTATGATCTTAATCGGGATTTCCTTTACACACGGTTCCTGTCCTGCTATATTTATTGCAACAAGAGCCTTTGCATTTCCTTTTGCCACCGCATTTACCGTAAAGGTAATTTCATCCGAGGTAACCGGCATTGCCGACTCAACATTTTCTACCGTTGCAACACCAACATCAGAGCTTGTGACAGAAGTCACGCAGCTTGCAGTATCGGTGCTTCCGTTATCTGCAAGGCCGAAGCTCCGATATGAGCCATCGGACATAAGCACCTTTGCAGTTATTTCTGCTTTTTCACCAACATAAATTGTTTCAGGTGCGTCACTCTCTACCTTCAAAACATACGGAGCTTCCTGCACGTCAATCGGTACAAGCTCCACAAGGTAGGGCTGGAAAAACGACACATCATACATCTTTTTTCTTACTCTGAAGGAGATTTCAACATCGCCTGCAGGAAGATAAACCGTATTAAGTCTTTTTCTTTCACCAAGCACTGCACTGCTTGCATCAGCCTTGTTGAAATTATAATCACCGGCATATTGTCCGTTCACATATATTGCATAATCAGAGTTTGCATACCATTTTGATCCCTGAACATAAACTGCATAGTAGCCTTCGCCATAGCTTCGTTTTTTGATTGTGAACATTGCATTCTGTGAGATTTCAGCCGTGCTTGCCGGCCACACATCATCAGGTGCTTTTTTGTTTGTGTTGGTCGCAATCGTCGCTACTCCGACTCCGTTTACCTCATGTGGAGTATAGCGACTGTTGTTACAAGTTGTTGTTTTATCAAAAACAATGCTGAAGCCCGTGGTTTTCCACGCATCAGAAGGTGCGGTCTTGTCCGCATAGACGATTGAGTTTTTTGTCATATCAATCGTCATCTTTACAGGTCCCGACGGCACAATAACCTTTATCGGAACTGTAGCAGAAACCTGTTTTCCGCAAACCTTACCGATTACGTCAAGCGTTGTTTCTCCCTCTCCCTGAGCGGAGAGCTTACCATTGTAAATTCCATCTGACATTACTCCCGTAAGCGATGCAACATCAGGGTTTCCGGACGAAACGGCAAGATAATTTTCAGTATCGGGTTCTCTGTTTGCCTTATATCCGTTAAGACGGTACACAGTACCGTCAGACATTTTAACCTTAGCTTCAATATCTTCAACATCACCTACAAGCATCATTTCCGGCTTTGTGACGGAAAGCGATAAGCTTTCCATGTCGGGTGCAGTTGTCGGCGTGAAGGTCATACTGCTGATGATAAGACGAGGAACTCCATCGTAAACCGATTTATCCACCGGAGCAAACATAACCTTTACCTTTCCGTTGTCATCGGGAGTAAGATAAAGAGAATTGAGCTTTATTTCTCCATCAGGATTCATTTTAGGCACACCTGTTGCCGATGCATCATAGCTATCGTAAAAACCTGCATACTGACCGTCTACATATATGTACCATGCACTCGCCGTGTTACTCTTTCCGGCAAGAAGCGAAACATCATACCAACCGGATGTTGCATTGCCAAAATCAACCTCTATAGTCCATTTCTCATTTTCTCCGCCATCCGAAAGCCACGGAGTCGCGCCTGTTGAAACGTGAATGAGCTTAACCCCAAACCCCTGCTTATAATAAGATCTTGCAGAATACTTGCCTTTTATTGTTGTGGTTTCGCCTTTAACTGTGGTAAATCCTTCACCTGCAAGCGCAGCAACACTGTCGTTTTTGTCATGATTAATGCTCGTTTCTGTTGTGAAATCTATGATTACAGATGCGTCACCCGATGCAAATGTTATACACGGAAAAAGCCCAAAAAGCATCGTTACCACAAGAATCAACGATAAATATCTTTTCATAGGAGTCTCCTTTTCTCAAAGCACACGAAATTCTCTGATATATCCCTTTAAATATCGGGGCGCAAAGGAATTTCCATTACGCCCCAATATGTATTGATTGTTACTTTGTGTAAATAACCCTGATGTCGCCGGTAGCATCTACCTTATACATAATATAGCCACATGCGGCATCGCTTGCTGCATCGGGATGCGGAACTGCTGTAAACTGTCCCTTCGACTTTACCTCGCGCACGCTTGCTTTTGATCCGTCAGTGCTGTCAACTCGCGGATTTCTGCTTCCGAATACGATACCCGCATCAATCGCAGTGTATCCGTTCGGAACTTCATAGCAAATGAAGTACTCATCTCCAATATTATCAAGCACAACCGTGGGAACCGCCACAAGTGTCTCATCTTCATAGACAGCTGTCAGCTCAACGTTATTCCATACATAGAAACCGATTGTTCTGTCATAAGAAACTACCTGATCGCCGATTTTCCAATGAGAGAAAACCTGACTATCCCTAGTCTCTGCAGCAGTCTTTTCAAAGAGCTCACCATATGTGTATACTCCCTCTTGCTCGCCATTTACCTTTACTGAATATGCGCCCTCATTTGTCGTAAACTGTGCAACAACACGGGTGAGAGCCGCCGTGAGCTCTGTGTCTGCAGAAAAAGCACCAATGTTTTCCGCAACCCAACCGGCGAAGGTGTGACCTGCCAAAACAGGTTGTGTCGGCATTTTGGAAACTTTACCGTTCTCCACAGCTTCTTCACCAAGCAGTACACGGTTAAAGTTATAGAACTGAACCTTCTTATCAGCGTCTGTCGGTTCTGCGGGAACGTAAACTGCTTCAAGTGTGAAATTGCTCTTTGGCGCAAATGTATATTCTGCACCGGCGCCTTCTACCGGAACTCCGCCTGTTGTCTGCCAGTATGCAAAATTATATAACTTTTCTCCTACCACAAGTTTTTCTTCTGCGACTGCAGTAAAGCTTGTATTGAACGCATGTGAGTCAATATTCCCCGCCTCGTAACCAATCATATTGATACCGGCATCAAACTCCCGCTCAGATCCACGGACTATGTAAGAAACGTTTGCTTTCACTGATTCAGATTCATCTGTATACGGGACTGTTATCTTTACCTTCTTTTCCGTAGGAACATTATCGACAAGTGCAGTTACTGTGATATCCGCAGTTCCCGGATTCTTTGCCGAAAGTGCAAACTTGGTTGTTGTAGGATCTTCATTTATCTGCACGAGATTTTCCACGGAAACTACATCTGTATTTGAAGATTTCACATTGATTATATCCTCTGTCGGAACCTCACCCACATCGGTATAACCAAAACTTCTGTATGTGCCGTCGCTCATAAGTGCACGAGCGGTGATGTCTGCCGATTCGCCTTTATTCATTTCTGTCGGAAGCTCACACTCAAGTGTACTTACCAAAGGTTTATCAGCAGGGGTGAGAGTAAGCGACCAAGGAATTAAGTTTGCGCTGTCATAAAAACGCTTTCTTAATCTGAATGAAATTTCCGCATAACCTTCATCGAGGTATACTGTGTTAAATGTTTCAGCAACACGTTTGGTCGGCTTCGTTGCTGAGCTGTCATAGAAATTATAATCTCCGGCGTATTTTCCGTCTACATATATCGCATATTGGGAGTTTGCATACCACTTAACGCCTTCAAATGTTACCTTATAGTAACCTGCAGCACCAATATACTTTTTAAAAGTTACCATTGGCTCTCTTGTTGCTTTTTCAGGCCAATCTTCTCCCTTTGTCTGCATTTTGACAAATGAAGTATCGCCAATTGCAGGGTGATTGAACTGCCCGTTGTTGGTAGCTGTTTTATCTAGGAGAATCTCATATCCGGCATTCGTTGCAAATTCCCAAGCGCTCGGTGCATGATATATAGTCGTTGAATCCGGACTAATAATAACATTCTGCGTGAAATCAAGAACCATTTCCTGCGGTTCTGTTATTGTTGAGATAAATTCATACTCTTTGCTTTCCAGCTTCGCTCCGTTTATCTTCGCTGAGACAGCAAACTTTATCGGACCTGCACACGTAGACTTTATATACCCGTCATTTATTTCTATACCGCTTCCGGAAATTAAAGAAACACCAAAATTATTATCAGAATCAACCGTTCTGTCTGCTTTGTATCCGTTTATGTAACGAGTTGAACCGTCTGCCAGCTTCACGCTTGCAGAATATGGAATTTCTGTACCGACAGTTACGTTTTCGGGAATCTCGACCTGTGAATCAATCACAGCAGTGCTGAAATCAGGCTCGGTGGTGGGCTTAAAGGTCATGCTGCTGAGAATGATGCGCGGTGTTCCATCATAAACCGATTTATTCACCGGAGCAAACATAACT
>JAFQVE010000258.1 GCA_017408185.1 Oscillospiraceae bacterium
GCCGTGAGTTTAAGCTATCTGAGGATAACATCAGCGGGATGCTTACCGTGGCAGTACCGCTTGCGATTGTCTCGGCAAGAGCATATTATGTCATCTTTGAGTTTGATAAATACCGCAATAACCTCATCAGTGTTTTGTATATCTGGGAAGGTGGTATAGCGATTTACGGTGCAATAATCGGTGCAATAATCGGTGCATATATTTATTGTCGTTATAAAAAAATGAGCATTGTGCGCTTTCTCGATATTGGTGCGCTGGGGCTCATGATAGGACAAGCGATAGGTAGATGGGGGAATTTTGTAAACGCCGAGGCGTTTGGCGGTGTGACAACTCTTCCGTGGCGTATGCAAATCGGAAACGGAGCGTGCGTCCATCCGACATTTCTTTATGAATCGCTCTGGAATGCGACTGGGTTTGTGATTCTTCACTTTTATTCAAAGCATAGACGCTTTGACGGCGAGATTTTCTGGCTGTATGTTCTCTGGTACGGCGTCGGTCGTGCAATCATAGAAGGGCTGCGTACTGACAGTTTGTATTTCTTTGGTACCGGCATTCGTACATCTCAGGCTTTGGCACTGATAACGGCAATTGCGGCAGTGATTGTCCTTGTATATAATTATAAAAGAATAAAATCGGAGGTAAAAACAAATGAGTGCAGTAATAATTGACGGAAAGGCAACTTCAAAAAAACTTCGCGGAGAGGTTTATGATAAGGTTAAAAAGCTCGGCGATATGGGAATTAAAGCGGGACTTGCTGTTGTTATCGTCGGTGATGATCCCGCAAGCCGTACATATGTCAACAACAAAAAGAAAGCTTGCGCAGAGTGTGGTATTTACAGCGAAGAATATGCGCTTCCGGCAGAGACAACAGAAGCGGAACTTCTCACTCTTATAGACAAACTTAACAACAAAGAGGATATAAACGGTATTCTCGTTCAGCTTCCTGTGCCAAAGCACATTTCTGAGGATAAAATCATAAATGCAATCCGTCCGGATAAGGATGTAGATGCATTCCATCCGCAGAATGTCGGAAAGATTATGACAGGAGATTTTGATTTTCTACCGTGTACTCCGGCAGGAGTAATGGCTCTTTTTGAAGAATACGGAATTGATGTTGCGGGTAAGCGTGCGGCTGTTATCGGGCGCTCCAACATCGTCGGAAAGCCACAGTCTATGCTCCTTCTTCACAAAAACGCAACCGTTACCATTTGCCATTCAAAGACACGTGATCTTGCAAAAATCCTGCGCGAATCTGATATTATCGTTGCGGCAGTAGGAAGAGCGGGTTTCGTTACAGGTGATATGGTTTCCGAAGGTGCTGTCGTTATGGATGTAGGTATAAACAGAAACTCAGAAGGGAAACTCTGCGGTGATGTTGATTTTGCGTCCGTTGAGCCGAAGGCTTCTTTCATCACTCCGGTACCCGGCGGTGTCGGTCCGATGACAATTACAATGCTTATGAAAAACACCTTAAAGGCAGCTTGCATACAAAACGGCGTAAACATCTGACAAATTCGTTGAAATTTTAGATATTTTTGGGTTGACAAACCCCGCTAAAAAGCGTATAATATATTTCGTGGCGTCATAACGCCGCAGTTATGGAGTCTGCTATGCGTATTAATATTAAACAACTTCGCGACGGAAGCTTAACCGAAAAGCAGTTTGAGTTTAAGCTTGATATCTCGGATACAGAGCCGTCTGTTGCCGCTCCGATAACGGTTTCCGGTGAAATCGTTAACCGTGCGGATGTTCTTCTTCTTTCTATGACGGTTGAAGGAAAACGCAATCTTTGTTGTGACAGATGTGCGAAGGAATTTTCCCGCATTACCTCAGTTCCGTTTGAGTCTTGCATTGTCGATCATCTCGACAACGAAGATGAGGAAGATGATTTCATCGTATGTGAGGGAGATGAGCTTGATATTTCCGAGCTTGCTGTGTCTGTGTTTATCCTAGGATTTGAAAGCAAAAAACTTTGTCACGAAGATTGCAAAGGCCTCTGCCAGAAATGCGGGGCAAATCTTAATGAGCAAGCATGCAACTGCAAGGACGAGTCGATTGACCCAAGGCTTGAAATTCTTGCACAGTTGCTTGATGACTGAATAGAATTATCTTTTTATATATTGAAGGAGGTGTCACTCATGGCAGTACCAAAGAGAAAACATTCTAAATCGAGGAGAGACATGAACCGCAGTGCACATTGGAAGCTTTCACTTCCGGGAATCGGCGCTTGCCCGAA
This sequence comes from Oscillospiraceae bacterium, assembly GCA_017408185.1. The sequence continues at coordinate 2,237 of JAFQVE010000258.1, forward strand.
GTGCGGAGCAATGAAGCTTTCACACAGAGCTTGCAAGAATTGCGGAACATATAACGGTCGCGAGGTTATCGCTGCTGATTCGGCAAACTAATTTCGCCAAATTCTCAATTCGGTAAAGGGTAGAGGAGGATGGTTCATCCTCCTCTTGTTTTTATATTGTAATTTCAGTACATATTACATAAGCATTTTTTTGAATGGGGAGTGATTTTTTGAGTGCGTACATAAAAGAAGTAGAAACAGGGAGTCCGGCGGAGCGAGCCGGAATCATCGCAGGGGACGAGCTTGTTTCAATAAACGGGCATAATATCCGCGATGTCCTTGACTATAAGTTTTATTCATATGATAAACGCCTGAAAATTGAGCTTGCCCGCAAAAAAGTAAAAGTAAAAAAAGACGAAGGCGAGGATCTCGGTCTTGTCTTTGAAACATATCTTATGGATAAAGCAAAACGATGCGCAAATAATTGTGTGTTCTGTTTTGTTGATCAGATGCCTGAAGGAATGCGTGAAACGCTTTATTTTAAAGACGACGATGCCAGGATGTCTTTCCTTTTGGGAAACTACATCACGCTGACAAACTTATCCGAAGAAGATATAGAGCGTATAATCCGTATGCACATAAGCCCTGTTAATATCTCCGTGCATGCAACAGATCCTGAGGTTCGTAAAAAAATGGTCAGGAATCCGCGTGCGGGAGAGTGTTTTGAAATAATGCGCCGCTTTACAGATGCAGGAATCTCTCTTAACTGTCAAATTGTTGTATGTCCCGGACTTAATGACGGGGAAATTTTGCGTCGCTCTATTTCTGATATGCTTTCTCTCGGTGAGTGTATTGAGAGTATAGCGGTTGTTCCCGTGGGAATAACCAAATATCGCGACGGATTATATCAGCTTACGCCAATGACGGCTCAGAATGCCGAAGAGACTATACGCATCGTTGAAGAAATAGGAGAGAAGACAAAAGCTGAACGGGGAAATCGTGTTGTTTATGCAGCGGATGAGTTATATATAAAGGCGGGAATAAGCCTTCC
>JAFQVE010000259.1 GCA_017408185.1 Oscillospiraceae bacterium
CCGATAGGCTATACAAAGCTTTCTTCCGATAAAGTTGCGCTCGGAAAAACAGCAGCTGCATCAATAAGCGATAAGCTTTACAATGCAAACGACTGGGGTACATACGACGCAACCGGAAAAACCGTCACCTATGCAAGCTCAAACCCCGAGGTTGCAGCGGTTAATGAGACAACCGGCGTGATAACGGCGAAGGCTCTCGGCACGGCGGAAATCACCGCAACGGTAGACGGCGCACAGCTTGCACCGACAACAATTACCGTCGCAGACAAGGAAGCAACGGATGAGGTAGAAGAAGTTTCATTCATGGCTACCTCCACATTGGGCGAAGCCGGAATTGAAGTAACCGTTACGGATGACGATTACACAGTCGGTGATATTGACAGCAGTATCGCCCCCGGAACAACCGTTAAAGTAACCGCAAATCCTGTTGAGGGTTACGTCTTCCGCGGATGGAAGCGCGGCAGTCGTGACAATGGCGTATGGCTCTCAACAAGCAGCACATATTCCTTCCCGCTTCTTACAAACACATATCTCACGGCAATTTATGATGTTGACACTGCAACCGATGCAGCCATAAACGTTGAGTTTTATAACTTCAATGGTCAGTTCCTTACAAGTAAGGCGGTTGGCGGAAATGGATTCGGCACACTTGCAAGTGGCGTAGCACCGACGCTTACGGGATACAACAGCTATTTCTGGACAATTGACGGCGAGAGTGCAGTTGCAGATGAAACTGTATTTGAAAAGCTCACCCGCGTTGTTGCGAAGTTTACGGATACCGATGAGTTTGCAGTTACTATTCCGTCGAACGTAGAAAGCAGCTACACCTCCGGCACATACGCTTATGACACAGAGATTGAAATGACAGCAAGCGCAGAGGGGCTTTGGAAGGTAAACGGCGAGCCGGTTGCATACGGTGATAGCTATACCTACTGCGTATGGAACAAGGCAGTTATCACATTTGAAGCGGCAGCAAACGACAACAAGCCGATTCTCTCAATTGATGACAATACAACAGACGGCGCAAGAATGATATCTTATGATGCAAACGGCGCAGATATCGTTGAGGTCGGCATTCTCTTCGGAAGCGACGCAAATATTGCAAGCGCAGAAAGCCGCGCAGTATCACGTGCACGCGGAACGGAGGCTTGCGGTCAGTTCACCGCAAAGGCATACGACGGAACCACCACTACAGCCCGCGCATACCTTATCTACAATGATAATGGCACATATCGCGTAATTTACGCAGATTAACGGATTTGGCGGGGATTCATCCCGGTGGAGTGTGATGCCCCGCTCCCGTCTCAACAAAGCCCTGCGCAAGGAGGTTATTATGAGATTCAAAAAAGCTTTATCCCTAATTTTAGCAATATGTATGATAATATCTCTGTTGCCGCAAATTGCGGCAACAGAGGGAACGCAGGAAAAATCCGGAATTACCGTAAAATATGATTTTGCGGCGCAGTTCCCGGGGTGGAAGGATACAACACCGTTTGCAAGCTTCACATATGATACATCGCACAATCTCTGGGATTTTTATGCGACAACATCCGTAAGAGATAACGGATCAGGTACACCACTGAGATACCGCGATACATATGTTGATATGTATTACGACATATGGTTTGCGGTCAAAATAAACATTCCGAAATCGGGAGAATACACACCATATCAGGATTATGCTGTCTGTCCTTCGACATCTAAGGGAGCATTTCTTGATGCGTACATTATTCCTGTCGGGAATACGGATTTAACCAAAGACGAGATCACGGCTTTACTTGATAACAGCAGTCAGTATTGCATCGGAAGTATAAACTGCCAAGGAACCGGAAGTGCGTGGCCGACTAATCCCACGCAATATGAATTTAAATCGAAATACTTTGATGCAGGCGAATATTATTTGGTTTATTCAGGAACTTACGAGAATGCATGGGAAGGAACTACTCCCATGGTTGCGTTCGGTAATCTTATTCTCAATGGCGGCGACGGTGCTGCAGTTATGAAGCTTGAGTCCGGAATGGGCGCAAATCCATCCCTCTACAGCGGAACAAGCATAACTGCAAAAACAATGGCATATATGAGTGACGGCACCTACAGTGTGCTTGATAATTCGCTCATTACATACACAAGCTCCAACTCTGAAATTATCAGAGTGGACGACGGCGGAAAGCTTGTTGCCGTTGCAGAAAACGGTTCTGCAGTTATCACTGCAGAATACAACGGAATGACGGTTGAGAGCAATGTTACCGTTCTTACGGGCTCTCCATCCGGGATTACCGTAAAATATGATTTTGCAAAAGCGGTGGACTTTTACGGAAATAAGGCAACTTCACCGACATTCAAAGACCTTATCAATTATGAGAAAACAAACAATCTGTTTGATTATTATTCCAACAACGGAAATGATGATTTGGTATGGGGAACTCCGATAAAGGGCTTTGATTGGGGACTTTCCATGTATATCGATACATGGTTTGCCGTTAAGATGAACATTCCTAAATCGGGAATCTATACGCCGTATCAGGATTATGTGAAAAATAAAGAATACGACGGAGACCTCGAAACTCATATTATCCCTGCCGGCGATACAGATTTGTCTGACGCTGAAATAGCAACTTTTGTTTCGAACAAGACATATCTTGTAGGAAGCATTTCATGTCAGACAAATAATCCTACCGGTGATAAAGACAAACCGTACACAACGCAATATCCCGCAAAACATTTTGACAAGGGCGAATATTATCTTGTTTTCAACGGTGTTAAAACTGCGGAATCGACAACCGGAGCAACTCCGACCGTGGGAATAAGTAATCTTGTCCTCAACGGCGGTGACGGAGCCACCACGCTTGAAGCAACTGTTTCTGCAGATAAAGTACAGATTATGGAAAATGATACCGCAAATGCGTCGGTATCGCTCCTTCTCAGCAACGGCGAAACAGTTAAAGCAACAGGGGGAGTAAGCTATGCGAGCACAGACACGGAAGTCGTTGAAATTGATGCAAACGGAAAAATGACCGCAAAAAAAGCCGGTAAGGCAACAATCCGTATGAGCTATACGGACGAATGGATTTCCGACAGTGATGAAATGGAAATAACGGTTATCGAATTTGCGGCTGCAAACACATCAATAATTTATGATCTTGCAGCCCAGATGCCGGGATACCGTGGCGAAACTCCGTTTGCAGACTATACGTATGAAAGCTCCGGGGATACCTGGGCATATTATTCAAACAATACAGGAAGAACAAACGGTTACGGAACACCGATGCGTTACCGCGACTGGGGATGCGATATGAACTCTCCGGGGCTGTGGTTTGCGATAAAAATAAAGGTTCCGCAAGCGGGTGTGTATGCACCGAAGCAGTATTACGGATTAACAAACTCGACCGGCGGTATTCTCAACACATATGCGATACCGGTAGGAGAAAAGGAACTGACGGATGAAGAAATTACCGCTCTTGTTGAAGGCAGCGATGCATATCTTTTAGGCAGTGTTTCCTGCCAAAACGCAAACGCCGGGGATTATACACTTAACAGTCTTCCCGCAGTTTATCCTGCGAGATATTTTGAGAAGCAGGAATACTATATTGTTTTCTATTCTAAAACTGCTTTCGTAGGGTTCAGCAATCTTGAGCTTGACGGCTATGACGGATTGAAGAGCCTTGAGGTGGACGTTCAGGAAAACATTGATGTCGGAAAGAGCTATCCCATATCAATTGCCGGAAAAATGCTTGATATGTCAACCGTTCCGAAAGAGGATATGCAGATTTCGATAACCACTGCAAATCCTGCAATTCTTTCGTATTCCGATGGAAAAATTACCGGCGTAAGCGAAGGAAACACAATGCTTACGGTAACTGCAATGTATGACGGAGAGCTGTTTCAAAAGTCACTTGTAATCAATATTACCGATAATACCGGTGTTGATTACGTTGGGGTGAATGCCCCTGAATATGTATTTGTGCGCGACAGCGAAACACTTGGTTTTACAGCGTATATGAACAGCAAGAATGCTATGGATATACCGGGTGCCGGGTTTAGCATCGTAAGCTGTGAGCCGGAAGGGGCGGCAACGCTTTCGGACGGAATTCTCTCTGCAAATGCGGTCGGAAAGGTAGTCATCAAGGCAACCGGAGCGTTTAAGGGCGAGAATTACGAGGCTGAGTGCGAAATTGAGCTTCGTGCAGGTGCAACAAAGAACGGAAGAACAATCTACACCGATGAAAGACTTAGTAATGCAGTTGAAAATGCTTCCAAGTACGACTGGGCAAAGAGTGAAGTTAAGGCGGCTATAGAAGCGGCGGACGATGAGCTTAGCAAAATCAACGCATATTATGAGCTCTTTGTAGGAGAAGGACTTCCGCGTGCACGCCTTGCGGTAGGTATAAACAACGGAAACCTCGATGTGTGCCGCTACTGCGGTGAAGCCACTACAGTCGGTGGATGGAATGTGGATTTTGTAAACCGACCGTGGAAGGTGCAGTGTTCACAGTGCAAGCGTCTTTTTCCGTCAAACAGCTTTGAAGACTTTGTGAAGCTTGGCATAGACGAAAAAGGGAACTTTAATCGCGCACAGGCACTTGATAAGCACCGCGAGATGCTTCTTGCAAACGAAGTAGTACTTCCTGACGGCGAAATTTCCGATGCGCGCAAAGAAGAAATCGCAAAAGGCGCAATTATGACGCGCGAAGAGCAGGACTATTACGGTTATGGAATAAAAGGCGGTTATCTCTACAACGAGCTTTATTCTGAGGTCGGCACTGCTTCTACCGTAAACTGCGGAAAAGGATTTTATGAAGGTGAGCGTGTTGAAACATGGGGTGTTGATGACGGTTGGGGTTATCTTACCGGCAAAATTGATGAGAGAGACCTGTCAACACCGGATGATGATGTGATAGACAGACATTGCTATGTTGCATTGTTTAATTATAAAGTGTGGACAACGCTCAGTGGAATTCCGCAAAAGCTTGGTTATGCATATATGTACACCGGTGATAAGAAATATGCGAGGCCTGCCGCGGTTCTGCTTGATAAGATTGCAGATATTTACCCAAGCTTTGATACTTATTATTTTGCACACAGATTCCAGGTTGTTGACGGAGGAAGCCGCAGAGGTAAGGTTGTCGGTCAGCTTGACGACTGCGTTTATGCATCAGGTTTAGCAGATGCCTGCGATATGCTTTTCCCGCTGTTGTATGATAATGATGAGCAGACGGTAAATATGATTGCCGAAAAAGCGGCAGAGCGCGGAAATGAAAACACAAAAACAACCGGAATGAAAATCTGGGAAAATTGGGAAAAGAATATTCTTCTTGAAATTTTCAGAGAGGAACAATCTTCAAGCATCGGCGGAAATGAAGGAAGATATCAGGAGGCGCTTGCGAGAACCGCCGTGTCTCTTGATAAAGAGCCTGAGTCCGATCAGATGTTTGAATGGATATTCCAAAGCGGAGGACTTACCGGCTCGGGCGAAGCACGTCGCAGAACAGGGGGAAACATTTATCCTCTGTTAATTGGAGAAGTCGACCGTGACGGAATGGGAAATGAATCAGGTGCAAACTACAATACCATGTGGTCGGACAACTTTCTCGCTGTAGCTAACCTCTCAGCATTGTACGGAAAAGATGAGTATGACCTTTATAAAAACCCCAAATTTGCCAAACTGATTGTCGGTATTGCCGATATGACGCTTGTTGATGCGTTTACCGTACAGATTGGTGACAGCAGCAGAACGGCAAGAGTTACATTAAATGGTCAGGACAGCACATACATGACTGCTTTCCCGCAACTTAAGGATACAGTCTACGGACCACAGCTTGCAGATTTCATCTTTAAGCGCTATAAAGGCGAGATTGATGATTTGCATTATGATCTCTATACAGCGAACCCTGAAAAATTCGGAGAGGACATAAGGAAGATCGTTGAAACTTCAGGCTACACTGTCGACAGTAAGCTTATGGCAGGCTACGGACTCGCAGTCCTTCGCGATGGCAAGGACTATACGAAAACGAACGGAAAAAACTCCTTGCGAGATTTCTGGATGTATTTCGGCGGAGCAAAAGGTCATAAGCATGCAGATTCACTAAATCTCGGCTTTGAGGTATTTGGCCTTAATTTCGCGCCGGATAATGGCTATCCCGCCGATCCGACAGTCAACGCAGATCGTATGCAGTGGACAAATGCAACGCTTGCACATAACACAGTCACTGTAAACGGAAAGAACTCAAAGCTTTTCATTATCGGAAGTGAAGGACTCCAGTATCCCGGACAGGTTCATCATTTTGACAGTTCCGAAAAGGTAAAGCTTATGGATATTGCTCAACCGGAGGCATATGATGCAACAAGCGAATACAGACGCACAGTTGTTATGATTGAAGCAGATGATGATGTAAGCTACGGTATCGACTTTTTCCGCGTAACAGGCGGCAACGAGCATACGTTCAGCTTCCATGCTCAATCGGGAAAAGATATTACACCAATATCAGGTCTTGGTGAGCTTGTTCCGCAGGTTGATGAAAACGGGAAATATATCGGATCGCTCGTAGGTATGGGCGAGGACGGAAAGGGTGCACCGTATACGGATCCCACAACAGGGGAAACAAAATACTTCATCGGTCCGGGTGCGGACCCCGGCGATCCTTACGGCAACTGGTTTGATACTGATCTTGCATTCCCGACAGGAAAAACATGGCTTCACAGTGTTCGCCGTTCAAAGCCGACATCAAATCAGTTTGCAGTTGACTTTGAGGTCGTTGACTATCGCAAGGCAATCAAGGATAATAAGGATCTCCATTTAAAGCTTACTATGTTGAATGATTTTGAGCTTTCTGAGGTTGCATTTGCAAAGGGTCCTGTTCCGCGAAAAGACGGAAACGCTATGATACCGGACCTTGAATATATGGTTGCAACACGCAAGGGAGAAAATCTTGACAGTCTCTTTACAACTGTTTACGAGCCGTATAAGAAAAATGATTATATAGAGAGCATCGAACCAATCACGCCGGAAATCATCTCCGGAAAGCTTGGAGCAAGCGATGTGGTAAAGGCAGTTAAGGTGACGCACAAGGAAGGGAACCGCACAGATTATATCATTTATTCGACGAATGAGTCTGTTACTTATAGACTTGAGGACGATGATGATATGATATTCAATGGTTTTGTCGGCGTATGGACAAAGAACGCAGATGATGACAAGGTAATCTATTCCTATCGCCACGGAGGAGACATAAGCATTACCGGAAAAATAGCCGGATTCCAAAAAGAACTTTCCTCCGAAAATTATATTGATATTAAGCCTGCTTCTGAAGTTTCACCTACGGCTCTTGCCGGAAAGACACTCATCGTCTCACATGATGGCATCGGTAATGCGGCATATGAAATTCTTTCGGCATCGGAAAATGACGATGGTACCATAAAGCTTGATATCGGAACGGTCACAACCGTAAGAAACTATGTAAACAAGAATGACTTCAGCAAAGGTTATGTTTACAATATCAGCGCTGACCAGAACTTTGTTATCCCGATGACCGAAGAAGAAAATCCTGTTCCGGTGTTTGCTGAGGTTGCTGACGGAACAACAAGTGCGGGAAGTACATATAAAGTAGTTGTTTCTGCAACGGGAAATGATGGTGCAGGTGTTACAATAACCGGACGCGATATGCCACGTGGCGCAAGCTTTGACAGCAACACGAACACCTTCTCGTGGAAGCCGGATTCAAGCCAGGTCGGAGACAACCATGTATCCCTCACGGCAACGGATGAGTTTGGACGAGAGAGCACAGTTCACTTTACGGTAACGGTCTACGGTGCAACAACCGGGAACAAAAACGAAGTGACCGAAACTCCGTCTGATACAGGAACTTCTGGTGGAGGAGGCGGTGGCGGCGGAGGTGCCGCACCGGAAACTCCCTCAGTC
>JAFQVE010000260.1 GCA_017408185.1 Oscillospiraceae bacterium
CAATGCCTTCTCCTTGAGGAGAAGGGGGACCGCCGAACGGCGGTGGATGAGGTGTCGTACCCCGACTTCGCTAACGTCGCACCTTACGCCCGCAACGCAGTTTCAGCGCTCATCTCCGCAGGTCTTGTCAACGGCAAGAACAACTTCATCGCCCCTCTTGAATATACAACAAGAGCAGAGATTGCAGTGCTGCTGAAACGGGTACTCGATTATATAAAATAATTTTGCATTTTGCACTTTGCATTCTGCATTTAATAAGCTCGTGCAGAAGTGGCAGTGCTTATCAAAAGAATACTTGATTATGTAAAATAAGCAAACTTATGCAAATGGCTGTTGTGATATTTTGCAACAGCCATTTGTGAAAAAAGGGGAAAATCATATGAAAATAGTTTTTGCGGCAGATATGGCGGCCACCGCAGCTAATGAAGATTTGTTCATAAACGGTGAGATAGAAAAGATAACCGACAATGGTATACTTGAATATCTTAAAAAGTTTGATTTCCGCGTTATGAATATAGAAATGGCGCTTACCGACACAAACGAGCCTATAGTAAAATGCGGACCGAATATCAAAGCTTTAAAGAAAGCGATAAACGCAATAAAAAAATTCAATCCGTCGCTTGCTCTTTTATCCAACAATCATGTTCTTGATTTCGGTGAAGCGGGACTTCGCGATACGGTTGAGGTTCTTTCCGAAAACTGTATTCCGTATATAGGCGCAGGTGAGAACCTTGCCGATTCGCGCGTTCCGTATATCCTGGAACAGGATGGAAAGAAGGTAGGAATATACAACTGCGGAGAACACGAATTCACCATAGCCGGTGAAAACTCATGGGGTGCAAATCCATATGAGCCGCTTGTCACCTTTGATGACATAGAAGTGCTTAAGCAAAAGTGTGATTATGTAGTGGTAATTTACCATGGTGGCAAAGAGCATTACAGATATCCGTCTCCCGAAGTTCAGAAAAGATGCAGAAAAATGATCGATAAGGGTGCGGATGCGGTTATTTGCCAGCATAGCCACTGCATAGGTTGCTTTGAGGATTATAACGGTGGCAAGATAATTTACGGTCAGGGCAATTTTGTGTTCGTGGAAAACATAAACGAAGAAGCGTGGCACACCTCCCTTATCGTAGGCGTAACGGTGGAAGACGGATTAAAGTTTGAGTATTTCCCGATATGTATGAGCAATGTGGGGGCAAGAACGGCGACAGAAGCTGAAGCAAAGGAGATTCTTGATAACTTCTATAAGCGGAGTGAGGAGATCAAGACACCCGGATTTATTCAAAAAAGCTATTCTGAGTTTGCCGCCAAGATGATAGGCGGATATCTTAAGAAGATGCAAAGCGTTTTTGATGCAAACGGCGAATATAATATGGAAATGATAACCGCGATGTTTAATTACTTCACCTGCGAAGCTCACCTTGAAGTTGTGGCACAAGGGCTTTATGACATTTTCAAGGATGAAAAACCGTACTGGAACTACAAGGACGGAGAAATAGCATTTAAACTGTAAAAAGGGACAACAAGTTATGAACTTTAAAGATATTCCCGTAAAATCACAGCCTGCATATACATGGCTGTGGAACAGCACGATTACACGGGAAGGCATAAAAAAACAAATAGACGAAATGTACGGCAATGGAATACGTGCTTTTTATGTTTTGGGTGAACCGGAGAATTTTCGTCCGGGGGTGAGAAATACGCATCTTTCTCCTGAATATCTGTCGGATGAATATCTCCAGCTTGTGCGCTGTGCTTATGAATGTGCCAAAGAAAAAGGTATGTATACATGGCTGTATAACGAGGGTGGATTCCCATCCGGAATGGCGTGCGGGAAAATTCGCGAAAAAAAGCCGCATCTTGCCATGAAAGAACTGGTGAAAACGGAGTCCGGAGAATACACCGCAGAGGATACGTGTGGTCCGATGGATAGGATACGTACAGATATAGCAAAGCGTGAGACAACAGACGACTTTATAAATATGACTCACGAAGGCTACAAGCAGGTATTCGGAGATGTTCTTGGCAGTGATGTTACTCTTATGTTTGATGATGAAGCGTATATGGGTAGCTGGACTGACGGATTGGATGCACTGTTTGAGGAAAAATATGGTTATGATATTACAGCGTATCTTCCGTATATAAGCGGCGAAAAGATGCCGGTAACGGAAAAGGAAAGTCGTGCGGTAAGTGATTATACAATGCTTTGTGGAGAACTGGTGCGGGAAAACTATTTTATTCCGATGAAAAAATGGCTGAATTCGCACAATATGCTCTCTACGGGGCACCTTGATCTGGATAATCAGACGGACGGAGGGCGTGTGCGTCGCTACGGGAATGTTATGG
>JAFQVE010000261.1 GCA_017408185.1 Oscillospiraceae bacterium
CGCGACGGCGCTTTCCTTAAAGAGTATAAAGAATAGTTTTTTCTGTAATATCACAACAAAAGCAATTCAGAACATACAAATCGGACTCGAAACAGTACATATGTACAGTTTTGAGTCCGATAAGTTTTACGTGTAAAGACAGGTTTTAATACCCATATTTCTCAAAATGAGGTTCGATTACAGTCTTGTTGTATTCAGCGCCGTTCGGATAGTTGGCGCTTTTAAAGATACCGGGTGTGTATCCTCTCTGCAGCATTATTTCAACAGTAGCACTGGTTATGTTCCACATTATATAATTCGAAGCAATCCCCGATGCCGCAGCAAAGCGCGCTTCGATTCCGTCAACCTCAAGCATTGCTTCCGCCGCAGGAGCACAGTTATCTATCGTGAGTGTTGCAAATTCATAAAGCTTCTTGCCCGATTCATGAACCGGATCCACCTGAGTTGCATACGCCATGCTGGTGAATGCAATAACCGTTACTCCGCGCTCGACCATTTCATACGCCAAATCGACAACTTCCTTCGTTCTTCCCGAAACCGAACTTACGACAAGAACATCGCCTTTTTTCAGAGTATCCTTGTGTTCCGCCTCTTTATACTCCTTATAATAAATCGGGCCGCCTCCGCGAGAGACGAGATCTGCCTCGATAGAATGACAAATTTCATTTAAAATAACTTTTCCTCCGGAAATAAGGCTGTTTGCCATAAGCTCTCCGGCCTGAATAATTTTATCTGTCTGCGTATCCCTGATTTTTGCAAACAGCTCGTCTACAGCTGCCTGATAACGTTCCATTAATGACATGATTTTTATCTCCTTCACAAAAGAAAACTATTATATTTTTTTCGAAAAGCTTCGAAATCCGATGTTATTATATCATTATTGATTGATTTGAAATGATACAGAATTGCCCCGATAACAGGCTCAAAAACAGTCCTTTTAATTTCACCGGTCATTCCCTCTTTTCTTATAACATCACAAAATTCGGAAAAGAGAATTCCATGGCTTTTCCACACGCTTCCGCATAAGGCAATCGGCAGGTCTTTTGGGGAACCTGCCTTAACCAGTGAGGCAAGCTGCTCTCCGAGGAGCCTGCCCGCGTTCTTTAAAATGTTTAATGCAATTTCATCGTGTGCGTTTGCCGCCTGTGTAACAAGCGGCGCGAAAGAGGCAATATATGTTACAGGGTTTATATCCATCTGATCATATATGGACAAAACTGCCGAAGGAAAGTCTTCAATCGTTTTTCCCAGCTTCTGAGCAATAAGCTCACGAAGCCGGGTCTTTTTGCCTCGCCCCTCTTCGTCTTGTATCGCGGCGATGAAAGCCTCACGCGCAATCCAATATCCCGAGCCCTCATCGGCTATCAGCGAGCCGTAGCCTCCCGCTCTTTTCACTTCGCCGTTCAAGCTGCAAAAAAGCGTTGAGCCTGTACCCGCTATTGCAAGATATCCGTCACCGAAAATTCCTGCCGAAAGAAAACCGAGCTTGTCTTCTTCAATCAGAATTGCATTTTCAACTGTCGTAACTCTGCAAAGCTCATCGTATAATGCATCTTCATATATGCCCACCAGGGTGGAAATTGTTTTACCTTTTATTTCCAGCTTATCAACAAGCTCCCTGATATGTTTTTCCACTAACGGCGCAGAGGTTGACTCCGGGCGCATACTTCCGACCACACACTCTTTGATCGGATTGAAAAACTCATCGTATAATACGGCACGCACCTTCGTCCCGCCCGAATCTACAGCAAGATTTAATGACATACGTCTTTTCCTCCAATAAAACTCACATATAAAAAATATTATCTTTATACTCTTTAAATATTTTTTTGTTATGCTCATCTCCGCCATCAAGATTTGCACTCATAAATACCGGAGGGAAGCTTCCTTCTTTTGTCATTGCCTCCACCACCTCGATTATAAGTGCGTTGAGTATTGCCGCACCTACAACCGTTGATGTGGGACCTATGCGTTCGGGAAGCCCTTCGATTTCAATTGCCGCATCCCCGACGCATCCTTTATTATCAATAACAATATCACATACCTCAAACAGCCTCTTTTGCGAAGGGTGGCGCGAGGACACCGAGCCTGAGTATTCAAGGTTTGTTATGGCTATCGTGGACACTCCCATTTTTTGCGCCTCGATAGCCATTTCAACGGGAACATTGTTGCGCCCGGACACTGAATGGATAATAAGGACATCGTCTTTTTTTAATTTGTTGGCGGTGAGAATTATTTTCCCGAGTCCGTCAATTCTTTCCAGCTGACTTGTCATCGTTATCGGACGTGTGTTCAGCATAAAACCGGGAAAGAAAATCGGGTTTATAACGGCAAGTCCGCCTGTCCGATAAAAAACTTCTTCTGCAAGAATTCCGGCATGAGAGCATCCGAAGATATAAACGCTGTTTTTGTTTTCTAATGCAGTGCGTATAAGCCTTGCCGCACTTTTAAAAACATCGCGCTGTTCTTTCCATGCTTTTTCCATGGTTTCCTGCAAAACAGATATGTAATTATCCGCAAACATAATAATATTACCCTACTTTCGTATAATCCAATATTCTCTTGATGAGCACCGCAACCGGTGTGCGGCGTCGTTGCCGCACACCGGAAAGAGCAAAGTGCAAAATTATTTTGCGAAGTCAATCACTCGCTTTAAAAGCACTGCAATTTCTGCTCTTGTTGTATAATCAAGAGGTGCGATGCGTCCGTTCTTTCCGTTGACAAGACCTGCACCGATGAGGGCAGAAACCGCTTCGCGGGCGTATGGCGCAACGGTGGGGTAGTCGGTGTATTGTGATAACACCTCATCCACCGCCATTTGGCGGTCCCCCTTCCCCTCAAGGGGAAGGCTCAGGCTCTGCAGTGCGCGGTAGACAATTACCATCATATCCTGACGGGTGATTGTGTTGCGAGGCGCAAACTTGTTATCACCAATACCGGAAACAATCCCGTTGTTGCGTGCTATCGCAAGCTCCTGCGCGAAATAGTCGCCGGCTGAAACGTCTGCGAAGTTTTCTGTATTGTCGCTTGTGAGGTCAAATGCACGGACGAGCAGAGACGCAAAGTCTGCGCGGGTTATGTTTGCAGATGGGGTAAAGGTACTTGCACTCGTGCCCTTTATTATTCCATCGTCTGCAAGTGTGTTTATTGCATCCTCTGCCCATGCGTGACTTCCGAGGTCGGTGAAGCGGAGAGCTTCATCTTCTGTGCCCGTGTTATCAGTGTTTCCTTCTGTTTCTCCGCTTTCACCGCCGTTGTCGGCCTGGTTATCCTCCGTTTCCGTATCCTCCGGTGTATCGGGTGTCGGTGTGGCTCCACCGCCTCCTCCGCCACCGCCGCTGGCGGCTCCTGCGTTTTCGGAGGATGTACCGGAATTATCTCCGGAGCTACTTTCGTTCTTGTTCCCTGAGCCCGTCGTCGAGCCGTAAACGGTCACGGTGAAGCTTGTTGAACACTCTCTTCCCGATTCATCACGGGCTGTGATAAGGAATCCCGCCTCGCCTACCTGGCTTGAATCCGGTTTCCATGTGATAACACCTGTTTCAGCGTTTATGCTTGCGCCGCGCGGAAGGACCGTTCCTATGTACGTCACTTTCTCGCCGTCAGGGCTCTCGGCTCTCATCGTAACGCTCACCGTGCTTCCCGCCGAAGTTGTCACATCCTCCTGCTCCTCCATTTCCGGCGCGAGGTTTGACTCTGCCGAAAGCGGAATTGAGAACGTCTGCTTCGATTCAATATTATACACATATCCAAGGCTCATATCGCTTGTATCTTTATATCCATTGATAAGCGTTGTAAACCCGATACCGAGAACAATGTTCTCTCCGGATTTTTCGGCGGTTTCGATTTTATACGCACCGTTTTCCGTAGTGTTGTTATTGATATAGATGTATCTTCCCGGAAGCGCCCCTATCTCCTCATCGGTAAGCGCACTATCCATTTTTATTGTTATGAAGTTATCTTCCGTAAGCTCTTCTGTGAAGCTGACAACTTTTCCGGTATAACGTGCGGTTGCATACAAATCGCCAATCTGTCCGCCGTCATTAACGTACGAATATACGTTTTCGCCGCTTTCATTTACGGAATATACGCCCACAAATCCGCTGAAGCTAAAGCTTACATTATCATCCGTAAGAGTGTAGACAACATCGCTGTTTGTGGCATAGATAATGTAATCGCATCTTCCGGACTTAAGCTTTACACGAACAGCCTTTGCCGTATCATCCTTTGTTTCTCCGCCGGCGTTTGTAAGCGGGATACTTGTCATTGATTCTATATACTCTTCTCCGTTGTAAGGCTGAATAACAGAGGTGAAGAGTGTATCAAGACCGTTTACTCCCTTGTTATGGATGAACATATAATCCAGATACGGAATCATATTGTTCGCCTTTATTCTCGGCGGCTCACCGACCGCAAAGCCGACGCTTGACGGTGTCCACTCATTAAGTGCCGTAAATTTAAGATTCAATCCCTTTGAGTTCGACACCGATTTTCTGAAGTCCGTCTGCTTAAAGTTTACCGAGAAGCTTCCGCTCGCCGGACTCTCATCACGGCGCACGTTGCGAAGCCATGTATATCCGCGCGGATATTTGGTATCATAAGTCCATGCATCCTTCGTGTACGGGTCTTTACCGTATGTAACGTCCGCTCCCGCATATGTGCCTACATACTCTCCGTTTGCATCAACCTGTGCAGTCAATTCAAGTCCGTCCACCGTAACTCCGTCTGCCGACTGCGTATGGAAGCTGTAAACGTGCTCCTTGCCGCCGCGTACTCTGAAGAAATCAACCGTGTATGCATCCTTGGTGGAAGCCTCTACCGTAACAAGTGTTCTGCGGTAAATATCCGTTGCGGTATATACACTGCTGTCCCCGGCGTCAACAACCTTTACAATGCCGTCCGAGTCATAATGCAGCGCATCTGCCATATAGCTCCCAAGCTGCGCCTCTTCGTTCACCGTTACGGTGTTGTGTGAAAGCGTTGTTGCCACCCACTGCAGCCTGTTCGCATCGGTCCCTGTCGCCGCCGGATAGCCGAGATCAGGTGTGAAATTAAAGCCGTATGCGTTAATTCCCATCTGCAGCTTATCATAGTGTCCGTGTCCGCCTGACGTATCTCCGTACCAGAGCCACGTATCACGGCTGAAGTTTGAGTTTTCCTGTGTGTTTGAGCTTGCCACAGCTTTTCCGCCTGCAAGAACCGCAAGGACGTATCCCGTAAGATTTCGGCTTCCGAACGAAAGCTCGCCGTGCGCTTCAACTGCCGCCTTTATTCTATCCTGAATATCCTCGGCATTCTTCTCGTAAATGTCGATATAGGTACCCTCGAGGTCTCCGTCCTTTAAGAGATACACAACCTGTGCAAATGCCGGGTCTCCGATTCGTTCAAAGCCTCTTAAAACCGCCGTTGCACTCGTTTCGTTTTCAAGCGAACCTGTTCTGTTATCGTCGCCGATCTGAAGCGTATATCCGCTTCCGACCGTCATATTAAGGATAGATGTAAGCATCTTCTTGTACTTAACATTTTCATACAGGTTAAGTCCGTCGTATTTTCCGTAGCGGTGGAATGCTTCGGCCATATTAAGCGTTCTCGTAACCCAGAGAAGGTTATACTGTGCAGACCCTTCGTCTCCGAAGCCATCGCGGTCAGTCCTGTTTATAATTGTATTAAAGATATCTCCGCCTGAGCTTGCGGTATACACCGTCGCCGTTCTGTCCGGATATCCTACCACAGGACAACCTTTAGTTGTCGTGAATTTTTGCTCACTTTCAATCCACTCAAATATCTCAGCTGATTCCGGATATGTATCAAGCGCAATTCCCGCAAGAGCGGCAGTTTCCTGCGCCATACCGAAATTACCCTTCATCTGAGCGGCCTTGACACCCTTGAACACCTCGCGGAGAATACCGGTTTCACAGTTTTCACGAATCATATCTGCAGATGTTTTCGGGTTTTCAAAGCCGAACTGTACTGCTTTTTCGGAAAGGTAATCTATTACCTGCGGATCCTCCATAGCGGGCCAGAATGCATCGTATGCGTTAATCAGAGCCTTTGCCAGAGAGTTCTCCCAGATATTTCCAAGTATTTTGCCTGCGTTTCCTCCGCCGTGCGAGTTCTGATACATTGCATACGGAGCTAAGTTATAGCTCGGATAAACATCTGCGAGCCTGTCGATAAGGATAGCACCCGCTCTGCCGTATTTAATATCACCTGTATAAACATACGCCTCGCGCAGATTATCCAAAGCCTGAATAATCACGTTGGAGCTGTTCATATTTGAATACAGGAAGTGGTTATATACGGCGACAAACGCTTTCTTAATCGGATATCCATTGTCGTTTGTTGTTCCCGTCTCCCAGCCGTAGCCGTCGTCAACCGCCCACGTTGCCACCTTATCGGTTGCCACGCCGAGGGTCTCGCCAACCTCCTTATACAGCTCATTTTTCAGATATCCTTTTCCATAGCCGTAGTACGCACACCAATCCGCACTCCACTCCTTAGTGCCCGGCGATGCCGGAGAATTCTCTTTATCCACGAACAATTCTCTGTGTGCTTCAAGCGCGCGCGTACGGTCAAACTGTCCCTTTTGGTCAAGACCGAGCTCATAAAAGCTTTCAAAGTCGTTTGACGGGAAAAGGCGCTTGCAATCCGGGCACTGAATCTGCCACGGACGGGTCAGCGGATCCATAACCCAACCGTATTGCGAGTACTTCTTTCTGATATCTATTCCGCAGTAAACACAGCTATATGCCTTCGGGTCATTCAGAAGCGCCGGCGTAAACGAGCGCGGAATGCCCTCATACATTATAAGATCATATATCGCATCAAGGTTTGCAATATCTCTTTCCGCGTTTGCGACAGCCGTTTTCTGCTTGCTTTTCGCCCAGCTGTATTTGCTTATATTGTCTCTTGCGTTTTCGCGCATCTCATATGTGAAAACAGTGGGCTCGGTCTTTCCGGAGCTTGACACGACCTCAAGGTCATATGTTAAGTCTACACCGCCGAGGCTCGCTGTTACCTTTACGATGCCCTTGCCGGCAGAAACATAACAGACATATCCGTCCTCGGTTACGCTCACGATATCCGGGGTCATGCTTTCATAGCTGTATACCGCACCTTCAAGAGATGCATCCGTGCCGTCGTTATTAAATGCTTTTACGCTGATTTTTGCGCCCGCATCCGAGAACGAAGATATTATCGTCTCTTTTATGCTCGCTTCTATTCTTTCAATCGAAATGGGCACAACCTTGATTTTTTTCTCTTCCGTGTATGTCTGCCCGTTGAAGGTTATTTGCGCAATAATCTTCGCTTCGCCCTCTGCGACCATGGAAAGAGTTTTTCCGGAAACCTCTGCGACATCTGTTTTGTCGGATGCGAAGCTTACGCTTATGTCACGGTCGTTTATTCTGCTTCCGTCGGAGAGGTATGCCGAAACCGAAAGCTCCGTTTTTCCGCCGATGAAGAATTTATCAATCGCAACATCTATTTTTGCTTCTTTATAGGTATTCTCGTTTACCGTAAATTCAAATGCTTTATCCACATCTGTTCCGTTCAGTCTTCCCGAAATGCGAATGTCTGCTTTGCCGGGCGATATACCTTTTATATAGCCGTTCTCAAGAACCGCCACGTCCGTGTCCGAGCTCTCAACCGTAAGCCCGGTTTCCGTAACGCCGTCAAGCGATGCTCTCGGGAAGAACTCAACGCCGTTTTCCTGACGTGCATAAACCTCATACAGCTCTGTTTCTCCTGCCGCAATTGAGCTTCTTTCTGTCTTAAACGTGACTGCCGAAATGCCCGCCAGCTCCCCGTTTCCGGTAAGCTTAAGCCCGCCCGGATACATTCTTGCGTTGCCGTTTCCGCCGTTCTTCATTGAAACGAGCGTAAGCGTATGCGTTTTTCCCTCTTCAAGATAGAAGGAGCGAAGCGGCGTGAAGCTGTCATTTACCTGTGTTTTGTTGTGGAAATTCACTTCACCGGCATAAATACCGTCTATGTATATATATGCTGTGCCGCCGTTGCCCACAATGCAGTGTTTCATCACGAGATCATATGCACAGGTCTCCGGAACAACAAAATCAATAGCTAACGTGTTATTGCTTTCCGCTGTACTGCCCTGTACCTGAAGACCGTAGTTCGTTTTGTGCTTTATAATACCGTCCGCCAGAAGAGCTGCATCGGTTTTTTCTTTGTTAATCCCCCAGCCTTGCACTTCAAGCGTTGCCGTAACCGCTGCATCATTCACAACTCCGTCATAGTTAAAATTGACGAAGACATCGGGATATATGGGATTTTTCGAAATCAGAATCTTCTTTTCCGCAGTGACCATAGCGTCTTCCACCGTTACATCGGCGTAAACAGTCGCCTCACCTGCGCCGACGGGCAAAATTATTCCGTTCTGTGTTACCGTGGCGATTGTTTCATCGGAGCTTCTGTAAGCAATGCTTGCATCATTTGCAACATCAACATCATCTCCGGTGTTGTATTTTGCCGTTACATTCATCTTCATTCCCTCGGAATTTGAGAGAAGAATCCATTCCTTAGGCGTTGTGATCTCCGCGCTGCCAATCTGCTTCTTTATAACGGTGACGGAAACCCATTCCGATGTAAGCTCACCGGTAACGGCTCTGACCTTGGCGGTTCCGGGCTCTGCGCTTGAAAGCAGGCCTCCCGCTCCCACCGTGACCGCCGTGCCGTCTACCTCGAGCGTATACGCCGATGACGTGTCAATCGTTTCAAGGGACTTTTCGTGCGCCGGTATTACGCTTCCGTTATCAAACTCATATTTAACATCTGCCCATACGGTATCTCCCAGAATCAAATCGGTATTCGGGAAGCTTAACAAAAGCTTAGTCGGCTGTGCAAGCGTTTCTGCCGCTCTTAACACCATTCCCTTCGGGTACATCCCGGCAGAGCCACCGGCGCCGTTTTCCGCCGCGACAAGCGTAAGCGTATGCGTCATTCCTGCTTCAAGCGAAACGGAACGGAATTCTACGGAGTTTGTGTTCTTTGCAGTGCTGCTGTAGAAATCCGCTTCGCCCACATATTTGCCGTCTATATAGGCATATCCTGTGCCGCCCGAAGCATTCTTTGCAAATTTAAAGAAAAGGTCATATGCACCGGTTTCCGGAACGGTAAAATCAAACGAAGTTCCCTCATTGCTGAAGCTTATCTCAAATTTTTCCGGCATTTCGGGGATATCGGAATCATCTTCAATTTTCGTAAGTGAAAAGGATTTCGGTTGAATCCAGACCCATTGCGGAGTTGCACTGCTATGAGCCGCATATCTCTCCACAACCTCACCGTCGGCTCCGTTTGGAACAAAAACAAGATAATAGCTTCCCTTTTCGGCTATTTTAATCGGTGAAAGTGCTTTCGGAGAGGTATCTCCATCCGTTACCATCTTCACCGTTCCCAACGGGTCAACTCCGATCAATGCTTCATAGCACAGCTCTTTAAGTTCAACAGTTTGCTGTTTGCTAACAGTCGTCTTCCACGCTGCAGCTTCTTCCTTGTCCGTCGGAGCTTTAATGAGATAAATATCTACATACGGGGAATTGTCTTGCGCTTGCCACGCGAGGCTCGGTGTATATGCTCCTGGCTCATCTATAACAATTTCAAGTGCAAGAAATGCGGGATAAACCCCGTTTTCCGGATCGTATGTATAGCCTTGTGACGGAGCATAAGTGTACGCCAAATTGCTTGCCTGAGCTTTAGCGGAATTCCTTTTCCAAGCGTTTACACCGCCCCACTTACCACCATCGACTGTATTTTCTACAAGAAATTGAGCAACACCACTTGAATCGAAAAGGTTACTTGAATTGGGGTCATGCGAGGCTCTGATGAATTTGAATTCATAGTCCGGCGCGGCAGCTTCCTCCGCTGCTGTTACAAGCGGTATCATTGAAACAATCATCATTGCCGCAAGGATAAGCGCCGTAATTCTTTTTGCTCTTCGCTTCATGTTTTTCCTCCTTTGGAATTACTGTTCTGTTTTTCTTCTCGTCTTTCTTATATGCTTTGTAAGCGCACCAAACAAAGTATCGGTTTTTATTCCATAAAAGCTACCTCGGAATACGAATTCCACACTCCGTCTTTATGTCCGTGACCTACAATTTTCACATATCTGCCGCGTGCATTAACGGCAAATTTTTCAAGCTCCAAGGTCTCTCCCGAAGACTGCAGCCCTACCGCCGCCGGTGTGAAATTAACTCCGTCGTCCGACACAAGAACATCAAAGGTATAATTTCTTTGTGTACCCTTAAAGAAAGCCATAGCTACTGTTCTGATGTTTCTTGAAAAACCGAGGTCGAATATTCCGTATGCACCGTTCGGATCGTCTAATGACACACCCCAATAGGTTGAAATATCCCCATCCAGAGCAAACG
>JAFQVE010000262.1 GCA_017408185.1 Oscillospiraceae bacterium
GACGGAAAGGTATATTACACCCCGAACTACGGTATGGAGAGATACACCAATCTCCGCACATGGCTTTACCGCAAGGATATCTTTGATAAGCACGGTCTTTCTGTTCCGGAGACGACGGAGGAGCTTTATGATGTTTCAAAGAAGCTTAAAGAGCTGTATCCCGACTCATATCCGTTCTGTATGCGTTCGGGACTTGCAAATATAAACGTTATCGGATGCTCGTGGAAGCCGAATTTCCATTACGGTGTATATTACGATTTTGAAAATGAAAAATGGTGCTACGGTGCAACCGAGGACACAATGAAAGAGATTGTCGAATACTTAAACCGTATGGTAAAGGAAGAACTTATTCCGTCAGACTTCATGACAATAAATAGCTCAACATGGGAAGAGCTTGTTTCAACAAACCGCGGTTTCATTATGCCGGAATATCAGGTGCGAATTGACTTTTTCAATGGTATGGCGCGTGAGCAGATGCCGGAGTTCAACCTCACGGCTATGACTCCGCCTCGTGCAGACAACGGCATCGGCATCAATATGAATAACAAATTCAATCAGGATCCGTCGGGCTATGGCGTTCTTAATACCGGAGATGAGGCTTCAATAGCTAATGCAATGCGCTATATTAACTGGTTTTATTCAGATGAAGGTGCCGAAATCCTCTCATGGGGTAAAGAGGGGGAAACATATGAAACGGTTGACGGAAAGAGAAAGTTCATAGTCGAAAACGAAGCGGACAACGCGCAGACGCTTTACGGCTTCAAGACGATAGGAACATATACGCGCATAGACCCCGAATGTATTGATGCATCTATCTCTGAAGAGCAGGCGGCAACGACTGACTTTATCATCGGAAACATTTATCCGAATCTTGATCCGACATTGTACCTTGAATTCTCCGCAGAAGACAGTAAAACTCTTGCAGACCTCAACACATCAATCAACACTCATGTTGAGGAAAATATCCAGAAGTTTATTATCGGTCAGCGCCCGATGAGCGAATGGGATTCTTTCCGTGATGAGCTTAATAAGCTTCCGGTTACAGAGCTTCTTGCGCTGTACGAAAAGGTATATAACAACGTAAAGTAAAAGGAGAAGAAACAAAATGAAAAAAGTAATATCTGTTATCCTTGCGCTTGCATTGTGCATAAGCCTTGTCCCTGCGGTGTTCGCAACAGACACGGGCTATGAATGGGCACGTAATCCGAAAACGTATGTGTATGAGTTTAATAACTCGGCACACGAAACAAACACTGCAGAGGCCGATAATTGGCTGCATAAGGTAGAACACCGCATCGCAACTGCTGCTTCCGGTACTCAGGAATGGGGCTTTGTGGGACTGCAGAATTTTCATAATTACTACACAACAGATACATGGCTTAATATGGCAGCACATGTAAAAGAAGACGACGGGACGCCGTATTTCGGCCCCGGCACAAATGCACCGGCAGGAGAGTTTAAAACTGCATTCGGGCTTGAGCTTGATGTTGACGCATCGGGAAAGTACACGCCGAGCATCACCTTCAAGACAGGAACATCTGCTCCGATAGTTGATATTTTTCTTGTGGAAAAGCCTGTCGATGAAAATGAGGCTGAAGACTGGTATTCATCGGTGAGATATAATGCCGGAGTTGCGAGCGGACTTAATACAGGTAATTTCTATAATCACGTTGAGGAAACAGATTCAAGCAACAGAATTGGTATAGGTATAAATATGTACGGTTCAACAACCGTAAACAAAACTGTTGTGCTCTCTCCTGTAACTCTTGATGCGAATAAAAATTATTTTCTTCTCATCGTTCCGTGCGGAATAGATCCGAAGGCGACAGTGGAGGAATATTCGTCAAGTGCATATGATTCGGCTGTTATCAAGCTTGTCAGCTTTGAACTTTCTGAGGAATTGACGGAGACAAAGGCAGAAATGCTTAATTATGATATTACATTAAATGCAATAGATGTTGATAAGCTTACAGAACAAGCTTATAATAAGAATACTTCATTAACAAGTGAAGTCATACGAACGGGTAAAAAAACTCTTGATAATTTAAATCTTGTAAACTGGAAATATACATTAAAGAAGACCGACTATCAAGGTCAGTATATTATGAATTTAGGAAAAACAGCACCATATGCAATTGAGGCGGAGAATGGCAAGATTGCGGGAGTGTATTCGGGTGCTCTTGGTAGCGGTGGCTATGCAGGTACAATAAATATTGCTAATTACTCAAATACAAGCACAGATCGTCCGCTTGTCACTGTTCGCATGAATATTCCATATAGTGGCAAGTATAGGTTTAAGATAGCTGACGGACAGACAAATGCAGACGATGATCCGTTTATGCAGGTTTATTTTGGCAAAGCACAAACTACGTATGCGCCTGCAAATATTGACGCGTGGCTTACGTCGAATGCATTTCTCGGGTGGTTCAGTTCAAGCAATTGGGGAACTGCAACAGATACAACTTCGGGAGCAATGTTCAGTTCTTCAATGAAGGCAAGTGATAAGGGAACAAACGACACAAGCACATTTGTGAAGAATTATGCTGTTGACGGGTTTACCGTTGATGTTCCAACTGCCGGAGAATACTGGGTTGTGCTGAATGCTTGTGCAGATAGTTTGATATTAAACAGTGCCGTTCGTAGTGATAAGTATCAATATCTTCGCTTCTCCTCCATCACTCTCACTCCGCTTCCGGGTGAGATGGGTGCAGAAGAGGCGGCAATTGCAGCTGTTGCAAATACGATGACCAAAGACATCGCAGAAGAAAGTGAACATTCGCTTTCGGACAAAGCAGTTGTGAACGTTCTTACCACAACCGTAAATTCCACAGAGGACACTACTATTCACACAGTAACTCCGTATACAACTACCCGCGGAGCAGAGTTTACCGTAGAAGCTCCGAAGTATGATGACTATACCTTCCTTTACTGGACGAAGGGAATAGGCGCAGATCGCCGCGTAGTTTCCGACAGCGAAAGCTACACCTTAACAGCTCCTGCCGGCGGCACGTATCTGACGGCTGTATACA
>JAFQVE010000031.1 GCA_017408185.1 Oscillospiraceae bacterium
ATTACCGATTCCTCAAAATGGGGAATGTACGGTGAATTAATTTAAACGAAGTGGGTAACGGTATGAGTGAGCAGAAATATTCTCCGATGATAGAGCAATATCTCCAGATTAAAGAGCAGAATAAAGACAGCATTCTGTTCTTCCGTCTCGGCGACTTTTATGAGATGTTTTTTGAGGATGCAAATATCGCATCGCGTGAGCTTGAGCTTACGCTTACCGGCAAGGAATGCGGTATGCCTGAGCGCGCGCCTATGTGCGGCGTTCCGTATCATTCAGCTGAGACCTATATCGCGCGCCTTATCGCAAAAGGATATAAAGTGGCGATATGCGAGCAGACGGAGGATGCAGGTAAAGGGAAAAAGCTTGTTCACCGCGATATAGTAAGAGTTGTTACTCCCGGTACGGTCATCGAGAATACGATGCTTGATGAAAACAGTAATAACTACATCTGCAGTATATACATTGCAGGAACGAGTGCCGCAGTGTGCTTTATAGACATTTCAACCGGCTCGGCGTCAAGCTGTGAGCTTTCGGGAAGCGATGTCAAGGATCAGATTATCAGTGAGATAGTCAAGTTTTCGCCGAGTGAGGCAATTGTAAACTTTGATTTTTCTTTAGACGCTTTTTCGTGCGACTATATGAAGAAAAATCTCCGCATTAATGTTGAGTGCGGTTATGATGAGGGCTTTTCTCTTGAAAATGCCCGCGATGCCATTTGCGCACATTTCAGGGTGAGTGAGCCGTCTGCTGTAGGCTTTGCGGAAAACAGCCCGACGGTCAATGCTGCCGGCGCACTTCTTGCCTATATTCACCAGACTCAGAAAACAAACCTTTCACATATAAATAAAATGGAGTTTTATTCGCGCGAGGAATATATGCTTCTTGATCCGTCTGTGCGCAGAAACCTTGAAATCTGCGAGACGATGCGGAGTAAGGAAAAGCGAGGCTCACTTCTCTGGGCGATAGATAAAACGAAAACCTCTATGGGAAGCCGCCTTCTCAAAAGCTGGATAGACAAGCCGCTTATGAAGGTTGATGATATAAATGAGCGGCTTGACAGCGTTGCCGCACTTGTTGCAGAGCCTATGCTGCGTGAGGAATTAAACGAAAGCCTTCGCTTCGTGCGCGATATTGAGCGTCTGCTCGGCCGCGTTGTTTACGGCATTGCAAATGCGCGTGACCTTGTGGCAATGTCAAAAACCTTCGAGGCGCTTCCGGCAATAAAAGAAAAGCTTGGGGTATTTGATGCAAAGCTGCTCCGGGACCTCAACGGAAAGATTGACGCTCTTGCAGATATGTACACGCTTATAAGTGATGCGATTGACGATGAACCGCCCACAACGATTACAGAGGGCAAAATCATACGCAAGGGGTATAATGCAGATGTCGATGAGCTTCGCCGTATGCAGGAGGACAGCAAAGGCTATATGGCAGAGCTTACTGCCCGTGAAAAGGAAAAAACGGGCATAAAAAATCTGAAAATAGGTTATAACCGCGTTTTCGGGTATTATATAGAGATTTCAAAATCAAACCTCGGTGAAGTTCCGGACCACTACATAAGAAAGCAGACTCTCACCGGTGGAGAAAGATACATAACCGAAGAACTTAAAATCCTTGAAGAGAAGCTTCTCGGTGCTCAGGAAAAGCTCTATCGCCTTGAGCATGAGATATTCCGCCGAATATGTGACCGCGTTTGTGAAAACACCGTGCGTATTCAGGAAACATCAACTGCGCTTGCAACGCTTGATGTTATTGTAAACTTCGCGTCGGTATCAGCACGCTACGGCTATAACAGACCGAAGGTGAACTGCGGCTCTAAAATCGTTATCAAGGACGGCAGACACCCTGTTGTTGAACGCGTAATGCGCGATTCGCTTTTTGTTCCGAATGATGCGCATCTTGATTGCGGAGATAACCGTATGGCTATAATTACAGGTCCCAATATGGCGGGTAAGTCTACGTATATGCGTCAGGTTGCGCTTATCACGCTTCTTGCACAGGTCGGCTGCTTTGTTCCGGCAAAAAGTGCGGAAATCGGCGTGGTAGACAGGATTTTCACAAGAATAGGCGCATCGGATGACCTTGCTTCAGGGCAGTCGACGTTTATGGTTGAGATGAGCGAGGTTTCTGAGATTGTAAAAAAAGCTACGAAAAAAAGCCTTATCATCCTCGATGAAATAGGCAGGGGAACATCTACCTTTGACGGCATGGCGATTGCCCGTGCGGTCATA
>JAFQVE010000263.1 GCA_017408185.1 Oscillospiraceae bacterium
CCGAGCTCATAAAACTTTTCAAAATCGTTTGACGGGAAAAGGCGTTTGCAATCAGGACACTGAATTTTCCATCTTCTCGATACGGGGGATATTGACCATGGATAGTTTCCGATAATTGAATAAAGATTTGCTCCGCAATAACGGCAAAGATAACAATCGGGGTCGTTTTTATATCCCACAATGTTTGAACGCGGTATATTCTGACCTGCCACGTTTGTCCAAAGCTCATCCGCAAGTGAAAGAAATTGATCAGCAGCCTTTACCGTATCTTCCTTTTCCTGCTTTGCCCAACTGTATTTGCGTATATTTTCACGGGCAGCACCTACCATCTCATCCGTATATATTGTTCTTGTTGTTTTTCCTTCACGGACAGAAATTAGCGCTTCTCCTGAGATTACAGCACCTCCCGTGAGCTCCACAGAAGCAAAAGCCTTCGCGCTTCCTGTTCCCGCAGGCACGGCCACTCCCTCAGCGGAAACCGTAAAGATATCTTCATTTTCCGAACTCCATAAGACTTCGGCAGAGGGTATGGCTACATTCTCTCCCTTTGCATTTATTCCGATTACATTAAGCGTAATTCCGCTGTGTGTCGGGCTCATAACAAAATACGGAGCCGTAATCTTAAGCGAAACCGGCACTTGATCTCCAAGCAATGCACCCTCAGGTAAAACCTTTACCGCGATTTCCTTTGTGCATATTTTACCATTGTATGCAGCTGTTACCGTAACCGAGGTTTCTCCCTCCGCAACGCCTGTTATCTCACCGTTTCCGGAAACAGACGCAACACTGTCGCTTCCGCTTTCATAGCTAAGCGTTATATACGGATCCGGCTTGCCGTCGAGCATCACAGTATAGGGAATCACTGTTCCGTCTGTCATTACTGCGGAGATGTCTGCAAACGAACTTTCTCCCACACACATAATAACCTGCTCTTCATTAACCGACAGTCTCTCAATTTCCGGCAGTGCGTTTCTGTTTGCAAAGCGCAATCTTTTAAGAGTCTGATATGAATATGTCACACCTTTTTTTGTTACAACAAAGCTAACGGTATGTACACCTTTGTTCAAGCGAACTGTACGAAGTCTTTCAGGCTCTGCATTTACATCTTTTCCGTAAAACTCATATTTCCCAATATAAATTCCGTCAATATAAATATTACTTTCAAACGCGCTTGCGCTGTCAAACGTGCCGGTAAAAACCGGTTGATACACTCCGTCATACGGAATATCAACATCTACCGATATCTTATCTCCGATATTGCGCGTATATCCTACAAGTCCGTTTGTATTGAATATAGCCTTCTGTGCATTTGCAGAGGTTTCCGAAAGATTGAGGCGCCATCCGTCCTCTTCAAGCTTAACCTTTATCGGGGTTGACTGTGATGCCCTCGTAAAATCTATCTCAACATCACGCATATCCGTTTCAGCCACGGTTATCTCAACGGTGTTGGTTTTCGCTTCCCCTGAATTAAGCGAAACAACTGCATATATTGTCGCTTTTGCGCCATATTCGTGTCCGAATACTTTTCCGTTTTCATCAACTGTGATACCACCCAGTATGTCACAGTCAATAAACCATTCAACATCCGCAACAGAAATATCAGCCGCAAAACCCGCTTCTGTCGTTCCGGTTATAACAAGCTGCTCATCACGAAGATATCCTACGGTTTCCGGAGCGGAAAGTACTGCGGTTTCAATGGGACTTTTATCCGTTACTGTAATTGTTACCTCTGCCTCAGTCGCGTTACCGTCAAGGACAAGAGTTGCTTTGACAGTTCCTTTTCCGGCTGCGGTTGCAGTAACAACGCCGTCTTCACTAACCGAAAGAACCTCCGGAGTAAGCGATTTGTACACAACCGTAACCTTTGACATATCCGCTTCTGTTCCGTCTGAGAGATATCCGATCGGCAAAAGCGATGTAACAGCGCCGGCTTCCATCTCAGCTTCTTCTACATTCAGCTCTGCATAAAGAAGCTTTATCGGGAAACCCGAAACATCGATTTTTTTGCTGCCTGTTCTGGTTATTCCGTTAATTGTTACATCCGCAAACACAGTTGCCGATGCATTTTTACCAAGCAGCGACGCCGATGAATTTGCAATATTCATTCCGCTGCCTTCCCCTACGGAAAGAAGAGATGCAAGTGCATATCTTCCGATAACGTTTTCATCATCAGAACGAAAAACAACATCATCGCTGTTCCATGCACCACCGAGAGAGAGGTACTCACCTGTTGAACTGTAAGGCTTCACGGAAAACTTCATTGCAGTTGATGTTCCCGTTGTGTCTCCTTCTACATCAAAATCAACACCCGCAAAACCAACTTCACGGATTTCAAAATCATCAAACCATGCCTCGCCCGAATATCCGACCTTTTTGAGATCATCATTTGACGGGCGGAATATAATTCGCGGAGTAAGATATACTGCTTCCTGTTCCGAAAGCGTGGGGGCAACAATCGGCACTTTTACTTCATACCAATCATCATATAGCTCACGCCAACCGGAAATTTTGGCTATGTTCATTGAACGCTCGGCGTTGTATGCAATATACTCTCCCGTAGAACGACTGGGGTGCGTATATGCCATAAGGTCAATATATATCGGCATATCTGCGGTACTCGCCGGAGCACTGAGGTCTGCCTTAAATTTGAATCGAAGCTCATACAAGCCGCCCGATACACCTTCGGCTCTTATCCCGTTTTTGAGAATAACCGTTGCAGGGCGCGTCGTCGGCGCAATACTTCCGTCAAAAACAAACTTAAGCGCACGGTTCCCGTTTTCCTCCGTACCAATCATAGTACGCATAAACTTTGGCTCTACCGGTTTCTCCGGCTCGTTTGCAGTTGACCAAGCCCACAAATCATCTGAAAAATCGTGGTTGAATTCATCTCCCGACAGAAGGTTTTCGCCCTCATCAGCAACAGATAGCTCATATTCACTGCTCACTGAAACGTCCTCATATTTTACCGTTGCCGTAATGGTTGCATTTCCCGCTCCGCAAGCTTTCATCATTCCGCTTTCCGAAATTTCAATAACGGCTTCATCGCTTGACACAAAGCTCTTTTCCAAATTGGCATCCGGAACATTCTCAAGCGGAACATCCGCGCTGTCAAGCAGCTCATATTTAAGCTGTTTTTCCGTTGCGACCGGCATGACTCCGCCATTTTCAAGCCCTGCCACCGAGAGCCTAAGCTTTGCGTAGTCACCGGAACACGCCATGAGCTTCACTCCCTGCAGTATGAGCGAATGCATATAAAGCGTTGTATTTCCCGATGCACTTTCATATACCGTTTCGTTATCGGAGCAATAGTCAAATATAATATAATACTCACCACGCTTCGGAACTGAAACCTTTCCGACCTTTTGTTCGGGAGCTTCACCTCCGAGCGTTCCCGAAAAATCGACCTCGCCTACATATTCTGCTTTTCCTATAAGCTCACGGTCAGGTGCTCCCTCTGCAGCAGACACTATATAAATCTTTGCCGACGTACCGTATTCCTGAGTGTACGGCTCTGCCCAAAGGTTGTAGTCACCTTTATTCGGAATTTTCAGTTTTAGCGCAAGAAACGGCTGATTTTCGGTTTCATATGTATCGGTTCTAACCATCGAATAGATAAACTGCCGGCTCATACTTATCGAATATCCGTTATATGCACCAAAGCTCCATGGCGTGCTTGCAGCTTCATCAATCTCATTTAACTCGTCAACGTCGCTGAAATCACGAAGAACTCCCGATGCGTCAAGACGCGGTCTTCCATAAACAGTCTGATCCGCCATCGCATTTGTGTTGGTTACATAAGAGAAGGTAAGTCCCGCATTTCCCGGATCCTCGGCAAGAACTGTCAGCGTCATTTCGTCCGAAAAAGCAGTACCGTCTGCTGTTGCGGTTATTTTTGCCGTACCCGCCGAAACTGCCGTGACTTTACCTTTATCGCTTACTGTCGCAACATCGGTATTTTCACTTTTATAAGTGACACCTGAGGAAAGCTCCTTATCACCCGATACGGAATATTTGCCCGTTACTTTAAGTTCAAGCTCTCCGCCGATTTCAAGCTCTGCTTTTTCCGGTACAATGCTAATGCTTGCAAGCTCATCCTTTGCAACCGGAGTAAGCGTAAGCTTTTCTATGTAGAAGGTAGGTGATGTGGTTGTGTCCGTTCCCGTTGCATAACCTGTATGTGCAAAAACAAGATAGTATTCGCCGATTTCAAGCTCAGTCTGCGTCAAATACGCCTTTGCGTCCTTATTTGTTCCTGTAGCCTGATATGGTTCTATAACGCCAAGTCTCGTTCCTGCGTCCCCACTTTTACACTTGCCTATTGCCGCAGAAATTTTCGCCTCATTATCTCCGCCACTGACATCGGTAAGCGTTGACAGCGCAAAGGTTGAATCCGTACTTCCGTAATCGGTATTAACTACAAAAACTTCATACTTTGCTGCCGCTTTCATTTTCCAATGCTCAAGCATCGGCTGATAAAGCCCTTTTTCTTCCACTTTAATTTTAATGATAAAACCCGGATTATTTGCCTGAATTTTTGCATCCGTACTGTTCGCTGCATAGTGGCTTATATATGTATAGTCCGGATAAACTCTGTAATTTGCGGTTGTTCGTCTGCCCACAAACGCCCATTTATCCGTGCCGGAATACGGAACGGATGCGCTCCCTTCCGCAGCCTCATAATACTTTCCGAGCTGTCCCGCTCCGGATGCATTTGGATTCCAGTTATCAAGAGAGCTTACGAGATTTATATAGCTCCCGCTATATCCCGGAACTATTGTTTTCGCGCCGAAAACATATGTATGCTCTCTCCCCTCTGTTGTCACCACTGCACTCACAAGCCCGTGAGGAAGCAGAGATAAAAGCATTGCAAGTACCAGAACAATAGATAATATTTTACGCATAATTTACCTCCCTGGTATATTTACTATTTGTTTACAAAGAGGGACAGTGTGCCTCCACCATCCCTCTGTTGTCGTGTTATTCGCTGTATATTACGCAATCATCAAATATTGCATATGCAAGCATATTTTTGCCGGAGTCATCAATAATCGAGAAGTGATTATCCTTAGTCTTCATCGGCACTTTGTAATCTGCGCTTTCTACCGCAGGTACAGTGTCTGATTTGAATATAAATCCCTTTTCAATTGCACTTTCACAGCCGATAAACTCGGCAACAACAGCGTTTTCACTGCCAGTTGTTACGGTGCTGAGAATTATTTTCCTTAGAGTCTCTGCAATCGGCGGATATTCCTTGTATACCGCTTTGACAGTGCAAGTCTTTACTGCGCGGAACGTGTACTCCGCATCAAAGCTTACTATCTCGCTGTCTTTTTCCCAATGGCTGAAAACGTTATATCCGCTTCCGCCTTCACGCGCAGGCGCAGAAACAGTAACGCTGTCTCCGTAGTGATATTTTCCGCCGCCTTCGCCGCCGGTAACTGTTATATCTATATCTTTTTCAAGTGTTTCCTTTTCCGGATATTCCGCCACGAATATCATAGTCTTTCCCTGAGCTTCCGGCTTTTTGTCGTTTGTATAAACTTCGTTTGTGCCGGAAAGAGTCCAGCCCGTTGCCTGCCCGAAACCTGTCATATACGGAAGAGCCGGCAGGGTTATCTCATCGCCCTCTGCATAAGTTGCATCTGAGCGGGAGACAAGTGCGCGGTTTGCGTTATAAAACTCAACCGTAATGTTTTCCGATGTGCTATCGCGGTATACTGCAGTGAGATATGTAAGACCCTTTTGGGCAGTAAAGGTATACTCCTCTGTATCTGCAACTGCGTGTTTATTAACGCCGAGTCCCTTCGCCCAATAGAGGAAGGTCTTTCCATTGGCTTCAAGGTCCGGAGCTGTTATTGTTTGCGTCTCTCCGACTTCAAGCACTAACGGCTCGCCGTAAACCGTGCCTTCATTGCTCGTGATATCATGCGTAAGGATTTTTACCTCCGCTGTAGTCGAAACAGCGTTGTTTACAGTTGCGTTGTTGACTTCAACCGTGCGTGCATCAACTATTGCCTGATCCGCATCGGTGAGACCCGTTGCTGTAAGAGTGATTGATTTAACTTCACTCATATATGAACCGTTAGTTGCAAATCCTGTGCTTGCGGTAGTATCGTTAAATGCCTCTTCGCCGAGGTAAGCCCGTGCATTGTCCGCAGCTCCGTTTGAGGCATGGAACTTCATTCCGATATAATATTCGCCGCCGGAA
>JAFQVE010000032.1 GCA_017408185.1 Oscillospiraceae bacterium
AATACCGCTGACTATTCCCGTATTGCGGGCAACCGCAAGCTCAGAAGCGAAATAATCGGATGCAGACACATCTGCAAAGTTCTCGGTGTTGTCCGATTCAAGACCGAATGCACGAACAAGGAGTAGAGCAAAATCCGCACGTGTGATGTTGGCTGCCGGTGAGAATGTAGTTTCCGATGTCCCCTTAATAACGCCTTCTGCCGCAAGTGCGTTGATTGCGTCTGCTGCCCATGAGTGGTTATCAAGGTCTGTGAAACGAATAGCATTCGTTTCACCCGACGCGTCGGGTGCGTTTTCGTTGTTATTTTCGCCGGATTGAGCGGTGTTCTCACCATTCGGGACGCCGGAACCGCCGTCACCTATATTTGTTTGTTCGGAAGAATTTCCGTTATCCGGTACGGCACCGTCTCCCCCTCCACCGCCAGACGAACCACCGGAGTCTCCTGTTGACGGTGTTTCCTCATTTCCGTTTTTATCTCCCGTGGTCCTGCCGTAGACGATCACGATAAAGTGAAGTGTTGCTTCTCTCCCCAAGCTGTCCCGCGCAGTTATCGCAAAATGATTTTCTCCTATCTGAGACGCATCGGGCTTCCACAAAATTTCTCCCGTTTCCGCGTTCAGCGATGCACCACGCGGAAGCGTTGCTCCTATGTACGAAACATCTGCTCCTTCTTCTGCGTTTGCAGCTACCATTGTTTTCAGACTGCTTCCTGCAGATACGGTCAGGTCTTCTTTTGCTTCAAATTCCGGAGCCATGCTTATAACGTTTGGTAAGCGAATGAACGCCTGCTGCCCCTTTGCGATGTTATAAATATATCCCTTGGAAGAATCTGTTTCATCCTTATGTCTGCGGATTAACGTAACTGCGCCGATATCAAGCTCAACACCGCCGTCAACAGGGCGAGCCTTTTCGATTTTGTATACCGCGTTCTGCACGCTGTCATTTTCGATGTATACATATTTCCCCGGAAGTAGCTCTGTGTTGATATGATCACCGGATAAAAGCGTGATCGTGTTTTCAAACTTAAGATCCCGGGTGAAATCCGTTACGGTGCCTTTATATGCGTCTTTAATGGCGCTGTTTTCACCGATTACCGCTCCGTCATTTACATAAGTGTATATAGGCTTTTTGTCCTTATTGATGCTGTACACTCCTGCAAAGCCGCAGAAATCAAAGCTTACATCTCCATCGTTCACAGTATATACAACCTTATTGTTGGTTGCATATACTATGTAGTCACAACGGCCGTCCTCCCTTGTGACCCTGATCGCCTTTACGGCGTCGCTTGCCTTTTCTTTTCCGCTCTTTACTTGAATATTCTCAACCAAAGCGCAGCCGGAAATAAACGGAGTATTGCGGTACGGCTCATAAACCGTTGTAAAGAGAGAATCAAGGTTGTTTCCCTTTCTGCGTGCAAGAACGTATTCAAACGTTTCAGGCATATTGACGTTGGCATTTGTCTTGATAACATGCCCGCTCGTGAGCGCAACCTCAGTAAGGTCAAAGCTGTTGAGCATCGTCATCCGCAGATGCAGCCCTTTACCATCTTTCAGAACCTTATTGAAGTCCGTAACCTTGAAATCAACGCTGAATTTTCCTACATCCGAAGCTTTCCGCACGTTTTTCATCCATGTATATCCTGCCGGATATTTAAATTTCGCCTCAGAGGTTGCCTCTGACGGATCGTTTCCGTATTTCACACCACGTCCCGCATATGATCCGACAAAATTTCCGTTTGCAGTGTTATCATCCGTCTGATATAAAATTTCACCAAGACCTTCCGTTGCCGAGATTTCATCCGACTGGCTGTGAAAGCTGTAGATATGGTCGTTTCCGCCTTTTACGCGGAAGAAATCCACGATATACGAATTGTCATCGTCCACACGCACCATAACGGCGGTTCTTCTGTATATTGACGTTGCATCATATGCGTTGGGAAAATCAACATCAACAAGCTTGACCTCTCCAGAATCGTCAAAATGTAGCGGGTATCCGTGCTTTCCGCTCTCCGGATCCTTTTCGCCGATTTCGTTCTGCATTTTTTCGTTTACCGTGACCGTGTTATGTGCAATGGTTGATTCAACCCACTGGAAACGGTTCTGATCCGCGCTGCTTTTCGCCTCGGGAACACCGTTATCTGGTGCGAAGTTAAGACCGAACGCCTCTATGCCGATATTTAAAGCATCCTTATGTCCGTGTCCGTCGGTTTCGCCGAAATACATCCAGACATCACGCATATTGTTTACGTAAGTCGGCTTTGATTTTTCGCCGTAGACACCACCGTCACGCAGAACAGCGAAGCCGTAAGACGGCAACATATCGCTTTTTGCGGAAACATCATCGCCGATTCTTTCAAGAATCTCTTTCTGAATGCTCTCCGGTTCTTTTGTGAATATATCATAATATAATCCTTCGACAGTATATCCGTTTCTGCGGTATATGTACTCTGCAAGCTCGTTGCCTAAGTTTGTATCCTTAAGGCACTGGAAGCCTCTGACTAAAACGCTTAAATAGTCTTCAAGCTCAACATTTGCAGTCCAGCCGGAGTCGCCTATCTGCGCCGAATGGTCATCTGTGAGCGCAACCGTCATATAAGGCATAAACATCTTTGCAAATTTTGGATTCTTGTAGAGATTATATTTCTCATCGGAGCTGTACATTTCAAGCATATCCGCAACTTTATACAGATAATTTATCCACACAAAGTTGTATCCCGGACCGGTTTCATTTCCCATCCCATCACGGTCTACCGCATCGACAAGATGAATGCTCAGGTTTCCGCCGTCACACTTCGCGGTATTTCCCATCTGTACCCACTCACCCGGCTGATAAAGCCATTGTATAATCTCTCCGCTGTAGGGTTCGCGGTCAAGAACAAGAGCTGCTGCCGCAAGGGTTGACTGCTTCATACCGTAATTTCCGTTGATGGTTCCTTCCTTACATCCTTCGAAAGCTTCGAAAATAAGACCGTTTTCGATGTTACTCCAGATTTTTTCGCCGCTTGTTTTTGGGTTTCCAAGTCCGCGTTGCGCGGCTTTTTCCGAAAGGAAGCTCACAACCTCAGTATCCGAAAACATCGGAAAGAACGCATCCGCCGCCTGAATCCAGCTGGTAGCTACCGTTGTATCATTTATATGCCCCAGTATTTTACCGAAGCCCGTGCCGCCATGAGCAACGAGATACATAGTATCCCACTGCTTGTATGAAAAGCTTGGATAAACATCTGCAATTCTGTCTACAATCACGGCACCGGCTCTGCCGTATTTTTCATCACCGCTGTACGCATAGGCACGCGAGAGATTATTCACTGCCGTGTTGATTTCAAGCCATAACGAATGCGTATAGTATGCTATGTATCCGTGCCGTTCCTCAGCGCCGTTTGAATAGATTCTTCCCGGAAGATATCCAAGACCGTCATCAACACCCCATGTGGCACCATCAACAGGTGCGCCGGTTTGTGGATCCTTGTTATAAAGCTCAGATGCCGGGTTATATAGCTCGGGATAAAGGTCGTTGTGAAGAGCATCCTTTTCCCCGCGAGCAACCGCAGCGGCGTTTTCTGCAATTGCACGGTCGCGGTTATAATACCCCTGCTCGTCAAGACCTCGCTCATAAAGCAGAGCAAAATCGTTACTTGGGAAAAGACGCTTACATTCCTGACACTGGATTTTCCACGGACGGTTATATATATCAACCGCGTAACCTCCCGTTGAGCCGGAACCGTACTTTTCCGTTATATCCACACCGCAGTAGCGGCATTTCCTGTATTCCGGGTCATCCTCTGTTCCAACGCGCTGAGAACGCGGAATTCCCTCGCCGGTTATGGAGTTGTAAATCAGTTCATACTTGTCGACATATTCATCTGCGCTCTTTAACGCATTTTCGTATGAGGTTTTTGCCCAGTCATATTTCTTTGCATTTTCACGAACAGCCTCACAGCGCTCTTCAGTATAGTATGTTGGCGCAGTTTTCGTTGTTCCCTCGCGAATTTCTACGCACGCCGGCTCACTTTCATATCTGACTCCTGCAATAACCGTACTTGCCGCAACGGAAACCATTCCCGTCTCAGCTGCCACGACATATTTGCCGTCGACGATTTCCGCCGCCACGCCGGAAACCGTGTAAACTACTTTTGAATTTGCAATTTCCGCGGTGTTGCCGTTTTCATACTGTACCATTGCCGAAAGAGCAATCTTTTCACCCGTAAACCCCCATTCATCTGCAGAAACGACTATTTTATCTATTTCGCTTGTTTCGTTTACC
>JAFQVE010000264.1 GCA_017408185.1 Oscillospiraceae bacterium
AACATACAGCTTCATTCCTTTAAGCTCGATGAAGTGGTGGAAAACACAGCGGTTGAGCAGGAGTTTGTTATAACAACCGCAGGGAAGACCGAAGACTGCGGATGGGAGGTTGCAAGTTCAAAAGGCCACAGCATAACCGGTAGCGTTTATGAAAAAGGATTCTTACAAAAGTTTCGTGGTGGATGGTTTAACAATGCTGTGGAAAGCAAAGCTTATCATATTATGTTACGTCTAGATATCAAAAACGCAGGGACATATACTTTGCAGGTGAAGGGAGAACCGAAAACAACGGATAATGAAATGTTCAAAATGGGGGTTTTCTGGCTGAAGGACGAAAAGTCAGAAGAATCGGCGTTTGAACTTGTCGGTGGGGCGGACAGAAGCAATAGTGCAGCTCTTGTCGGAAACTGTGATTTTACCGCTGAAAAATCCGGATATCAGGATGTTGCGAACGTGACGGTAGATGAGCCGGGAGATTATCTTGTAGCTTTCTTTGGTATAGATAAAACAACTGCGACGAAAAGCACAACTTCAGACTATCCTGAAATTTACCTCTCAGGAGTAAAACTTGTACCTGCAGAGCGCGTCAATGTTGAAGACGATACCGCTGCAGCAGAGCGCGAGGAAATTCAGAATGAAGACGGCGGAAATCTCTCTGCAGAAGAAAATGCAGTTTCGCTCACTGCTAACATAAATGCACTTACCATGTTCGGCGATGAAGTAAAGAAAGATACCGTAACGGCGGGAACAGAAGTAACCGTAACCGCACCCGACAAGCCCGGATATAGCTTCCTTTACTGGGCAAAGGGACTGACCGATAAAAAGGTAATAGTATCGGATAAGAAGAGCTACACCTTCACGGCTGTGAGAGAGAACAATTCGCTTATCGCAGTATATACAAGCGATACGGCAGAGGCAGATGTAGAGTTTTACAACGGGAATTTCCAACTTCTCGATGCAACGCTTGATGCAGAAA
Source organism: Oscillospiraceae bacterium (assembly GCA_017408185.1). The sequence continues at coordinate 977 of JAFQVE010000264.1, forward strand.
ACAAGCTTCCGCCGCTTCCGACAGAAGGTATTGCGGGATATGGCGAGGCAACACACTGGGAGCTTTTCGGAGATGATAAGGAATATGCGCCGGGAGAGGTAATCTCGCCGAGCGGGAAGATGATTTTCGTTGCACAGTATGACGAGCTTGAGAAGGATATCAAGGTAACCGTGAACGGAAATGTTAAAATGTGTTCTTACGGTGAGCTTGTAACGGAAACTGCTCCGGCACGTTCGGGAAGCGATGTGTTCAACTATTGGCTCCGCGACGGTCAGATTGTGGGCTTTGGAAATACATACAACTTCTATGCATATGAGGACTGCGAGCTTACCGCTGTATATAAAGAATATGAGCCGATAAATAAAACGCTCCGGAAAATAATTCTCGACACAATGGAAGACGGAAGGCTTATGGCAGAGTTTATAGGCTTTGGAGATGCTGCTGAAAAGGGAATTATGATAGGAAGCAAGAAGATTGCAATGACGACAGCAAGCTCTCAGTTTGCTCTGTATAACGATGAGAACGGAGATGTGGTCGGATATGCTGTTGACAAGTCCGGAAATATCTATTACGAAAAATAATCGCGCAACAGAACAGGAATAACTTACCTATAGCGGGGAGCATATCTCTCCGCTATAATAAAAAGAAAGAGAGGAGCTTTGTTTTATGAAGAGACGTATTTTATCACTTATGCTTGCGCTTGCAATGCTGATATCGCTTCTTCCTGCGGTGTCGTTTGCGGGAGCAGAAGCAGAAGAGCAGGAGTTTACGATAACAACCGCAGGGGAGACTGAGAATTGCGGTTGGGAGGTTGTGAGTTCAAGCGGATATAACGCAACTCCGAGCCTTCAAGCTGACGGATACAAGGTGAAGTTCCGTCAGGCGTGGTTTAATGCACCCAGAGAAGACAGAAGCTATCACGCTATGTTTCGCATAAATGTTAAGGCTGCGGGAACATATACTTTGCAGGCGAAGGGTGCGCCGGAATCAGTGGGGAATGAAATCTCAAAAATGGGTGTATTCTGGCTGAAGGACGAAAAGTCAGAAGAATCGACGTTTGAACTTGTCGGTGGGTCGGACAGAAGCAATAGTGCAGCTCTTGTCGGAAGCTGTGATTTTGACGGTGAAAAGCCCGGATATCAGGACGTTGCGACAGTAACGGTAGATGAACCGGGGGATTTCTTTGTCGGTTTCTATGGCACAGCTCAAACAACTGCGACAGCAGGAAGTACACCGATAATTTATATTTCCGGCATAAAGCTTGTTCCGACGGATGGCGAGGGGACAGGCGGAGACTCGGGAGATAGCGGTGAAGAGCCGTCTCCGCCTATTTTGCCGGATGATGAAGATGCCGAGGATAACGGTAATATCGGTGTGCATCTTCAGTATGTTCTCAATACAACCGTTATGCTTGACCAGACGAACTACGGTAAGCCGCGCCTTGATAACGGAACCTTGCGTCCGGGCGGTTACACGGATATAGATGATTATTCGGAAATGAATGCCTCAAAGACGAACCTTTGGGCGTATAACATCCTTTACAACCGCAAGGCAGGAAATATGACGAAGGAACATTTCTATGCCGCGTTCCCGCGGGATGCTTACGGCACGGATGAGCAAGGATATGTTGCGTTCAAGCTTAAAGTGTCAAACAAAGGGAGATATTCTCTTGCTTTTGAAAGCGCAGGCCATGGATATGGAATGAATGCAGACATATATATGTTTGAAGCCGGGGATATCACAGAGGTTTCGCGCTCTGATATAAAAAACAACACTCCGATGGCAAATGTAAGCCTTGCGCCGGATGGGGTTATAGACGTAGGCGAAATAGAAATTCCGGAGCGCGGCGATTATTATCTTGTAATCGACGGCACGGGAGGACCCGAGGGTCAGGAATATAACACGCTTTATATAAAGAAAATTATGCTTGATGTTGCGGCAGGAGAGTTTGACAAGGCATATATTTCCGTTGACGGTATCGCCGCCGAAGGAGACCCGATGCCGATTGGCACGGAAAAGACGGCAATCCTTCATCTCGCGGATGCTCTCGGCGTTGAAATAAAAAAGCCTGATGAGGCAAAGCTTACGCGCCTTGAGTTTTCATCAAGCGCAACCGATATTGCCGAGATTGATGAGACCGGTCTGATAAC
>JAFQVE010000265.1 GCA_017408185.1 Oscillospiraceae bacterium
ATAATCTCTTTTGTGTTTTTTTCGATTGGGTCAACTGCATTCAGCCATGTAAGGAATGTGTAATCCTCATCATATGTTACAAGCTTGCCGTTACGCGTCCAGCCAAAAGCTGAATCCTCATTTGTATTCTCTGTTTCATAGCCTGAGTTCTTTGTGTACTGCGCACCAGCCTGCGTTACCGATGCGGTAAGCTCTGTCTCTGCCGTAAGCTCTGTTTTATCCGGAAGAAGCCACTTGTTATCAAACGTATGCCCAATCATCGTAGGCTTTTCATCCGCCAGCTTGCTCAAATCTGTAAGCGTCTTCAAGAATTCGCCGTTGTAGTTAAACAAATCAACAACCTTTGCACCTTCATTATCCTCAGTGTAAATCGCAGTGAGCACGATGTTTGCAAAGGGGGTAACCGTAATGCTTGGTTTCGAGCTGTAGTATCTGCCTGTTGCAACACTACCAAGCACCCAATAGCGGAACTTGTAACCCGAAACATCGTCAGTTGCAGTTACGGTAAGCGTCTCATTCCCTACACTGAGTTCCCCGGTTGCAATACCATCAGTTGTATCACTTAGCTTAACATTATTTGCTGTCACAGCCGAAGCACAATTTGCTTCATTGACGAAGACGCCATAGTTTATAGTTGTAGGAGCGGAGTACGCTGCCGCTACGGTTACATCAAGCGCAACCTTGTTGCCATAACCATCAACTTCTGCATAAAGTGTTGCTGTTCCTGCTTTGTTCGCAGTTACGGTTGTACCATTTACAGAAATTACATCCGAATCACAAGAATAAGCAACTGTCCCCGTTACCGAGGCGCCTGTGAATGCATCGTTCAGCGAATCCGTTGCTGTTGCGCTCTCCCCTACAACAAGCTCGGTATCGGAAAGCGTAACTTCACCGAGGAGTCCGTTTTTTTCTTCACCGGCTTTGCAACCGTCAAAGATTAGGTTGTTGGGGCGAACCGTTCCGTCACTAACACCCATCCATACAACAATATATTCACCTGCACTTTTTGCATCAAAGCTTTTTTCAAGATTTAAAAGAGCTTTATCGTTGGTATTTTCGTAATTGCTATACAAAAAATTCACATTGCTTATAAACGGAGTTGTGCTCTCGACAACAGTTTCTATGTTTTCCTCTTTCGTATCTCCCGGAAGCAGGTACATATTGGCTGTGCCACCGCCTGTGCGCACACGGTATTCTAACTTCACATTGTAAAATCCCTTTTCCGGAATATTAATTTTATATGCTGCATATTCGTTTGCGGATAAATAGAAATTCGCTGACCCTGCATTCCAGGCAGGTGCTGATGTCTTATTATACGTTCCTGTATATGCATACCAGTCCACGCGTTTGCCGCTTATGTCATATTTTATATCATCCGGTGTTGTGGTATCAGTACTTAAATTATATGCGGTGGGGTTGGTCGGATACTGTGCACGGACTCCTGAATATTCAGGCACTATTACCGTTATCTCATTTTCCGCAATAATAAGGTCTCCGCTTTTTGTATATACCTTTGCCGTTCCTTCACCTGCTGCGGTGACGGTGTTGCCGGAAACTGTTACTACATTTATATCTGAGCTTTCATATGTAAGCGATGCAATGTCATCTGCACTTCCTGCACTTAAATCACTCATTGTAACAGACGTCGTTGTTATCGTTGTGCTCTCTCCGCTTGCAAGATTGAGTGTCGCTTTTGCAAGCGAGGACTCTGCATTTATCGGAGCCTTGCCGTCTCCCTTTCCGTCGAAAATGAGGTTTGCGGGACGGAGCGAACCTGCTTCTTTTGCTTTCCATACAACTATATATTCGTCTGCTTTGTCCGCAGTCCACGAAAAAGCTTCCGCCACGTGGAATGCAGTAATCGCAGTTTCATCTTCGCCCGTTCCAAAGTCTACCGTTACTCTCAGCGTTGCCGAAGAGAGTGCGGTTGCGATATCTGCTTCTGCTGTTATCGGGAGAATATACATTTCTCCCTCTGCGCCTCCGGTTCTTGTTCTGTATTGAACAGTTACATCATACTTGCCTGCTTTCGGAACACGGATTTTATATGCACCGTACTGCCCTGCTGCTCCTGCATTAAGTGAAAGAACACTTCTGTTCCAGCTTGCGGCATTTGTCGTGTAGGAAAGCCACTCAACGCGTCCGTTGCTATTTTTATACGTTATTTCATCAGTTGGGTTCCCGCTTCCCGGATAATTGTTTGTCGTCTGCTGTGTGCCGACTAAAGCCGTCGGATACTCTATACGTATTCCCGCATAGTCTGTTGCGGATACATACGTTGCCGGGAATAATGCCAAGGTCATTGCTAAGGTAAGAATAAGCGAAATAAATCTTTTCATATTACATTCTCCTCACATTATTTTTTACCTGTAAAGGCTTTTGTAACGCAATTCTTTGCGTTACAAAGGGGATATCCCCTTTGATTTATTCTTTACGATGGGATTATCTTAATTTATATCCCATCATTAATTATAACAACATAACATATTGCGCAAACAGGTTATTCGTCAAGTCCCATGCCCCGAAGATCCGCAATGACACCAAACTTTTCACTGTCGTACAGCTTCCAGATTATTTGTAAGCCTTTAAGTGCTGAATATCCGTCAGTCATTGGCTTTTTTCCGTTTAATACGCAATCAACAAAATGCGCAACTTCGTGTTGTGTTTCTTTTGACATGTTACCATCACGTTTCCACACAACCCTATATTTCTGTATATCTGCATCTATCTCGCCCGGCCTATGTTCACGGAAGCTGTCATATACCCTCACTTCGCCGGAGGCGTTTTCAAATTCAAGAGTTCCTTTTTCTGTTATAATCTGAAAATCTCCGCCCATACGCGTTCCGCGCGAGCCCCATGTTGCACCGTGATATCCAAGCGCACCATTTTCAAACTTCATTGTAAGAGCACTCGTTCCTTCGCCCAATAGCCACGGAGTTCCGACTGTTGTACCAAAATGTGTGCCAGCAACAGGATTTCCGCAGAACCAAAGAAGCAAATCAACATAGTGGCATCCGTGACTGAAAAACTGTCCTCCACCGAGACACGCAGTTCCCTTCCAATCCTGATCATCAGCGAGCGTGTACTGTTCTGTCCAGATAGACATCTGCATAATCTTGCCATAATCCCCGCTGTCAACCATTTCTTTCAGTTTACGGATTCCTTCCCAGTAACGAACAGGGTATGCACACATAAGAGTTACTTTATTTTCCTCACAACACTTTATAAGGCTTAAGCATTCCGCCTCGGTATTGCAAAGGGGCTTTTCCATAAGCACATGCTTCTTATTCCTTGCAAAAAACATACCACAGGAATAATGCAGATGATGCGGGAGAGCAACAAGCACCGCATCGACATACTCAGGCATGGTTGTATAATCTGTCGTGACATGAGGGTTGTTAAGAACACTTGCCACATCACGCGCAAGCTCTTCTTTAACATCACATACCGTACTTACTTCTACATTATCAAGCATCTGTATACCGTGCGCATGATGTTTCATCATTCCTCCGCAGCCCACAAGACCTATCCTGACCTTTTGCATTGTTCTTTCTCCTTTTTCTTTGACTTTTCTATTATAATAGCATACTTTTTCGCCCATTTCTCACACAATTGGACAAATCACGATTTCGGGTGTTTCTTTTTCTCATTTTGTAATTATATTGAAACCTTTCTTCTATTGACTTCGACAAAAACATATGGCATAATTATATATGTTAATTTCGACATTGCAGAAAGCGAGGTGTTCCGCGTGGGAGACGTATCAATC
>JAFQVE010000266.1 GCA_017408185.1 Oscillospiraceae bacterium
GAATAATAAAGGGCACGACTGCAAGCACGTTCTCCCCGGCGGCTAACATCACCCGTGCAGACTTCGCAATTCTTCTTGTCCGTGCGTTCGATCTCACATCAGATAATACGGAAAACTTCGCGGATGTAACGACCGCCGATTACTTCGCACAAGAGCTTGCGGTTGCACGAAACACAGGAATTGTTGGTGGAATAGGTGATAACAAGTTCGCCCCGCGAAACACCATCACCCGCCAGGATATGATGGTAATCGTCTACCGCGCGTTAAATAGCCTTCCCCTTGAGGGGAAGGTGGCGCCGCAGGCGACGGATGAGGTGTTATCGAAATACTCCGACTTTACCTCCGTTGCACCCTACGCGAAAGAAGCCGTTTCATCACTCATCAATGCCGGTCTTGTCAACGGTAAGTCCGGTCGCATCGCCCCGACTGATTACACAACAAGAGCTGAAGTATCAGTGCTCATTAAGCGCATTTTGGATTACACAAGCAAATAATAACAACCACCGGACAGATGACGCGTCATCTGTCCGGTGTGTTTATGTATTCGTTATTGTATTTTTACTTAGATATGTCTTCTTTGACCTTTTCAGGCTTACGCAGATGCAGAGCACAGAGGATTTTCACAAGGCGCTCTCTCGGGAAGAAGTGGTTTATGAGAAGTGCCACGATAACACCGATTGCCGTGTCGAGCATACGGTTTAGTGAGTACGGGATATATGCTGCGGCATCGTTCTGCGTGAAGAGAATGATGCTGAGGACAACTCCGCCCGGCTGGATGCCGCCCGGCCAGCGGAAAAACTGGCAGGCTACAATCAATGCAATAACGCCGACAAAGAGAAACGGCATCATAAGAAGCCCGACTTCTCCGTCAGGACAAAAAACAAGATACAGACGGAAAAGAAGCATACCGATAACACCGCCGATAATAGTGCCGAAGAGGCGGTTACCGCCGTTGAGCCACGAATCGCCCATATCATATCCGGTGCCGAATATTGCACCGATACAGGCGAAGGTCGGATTGCGGTCGATAAACAGATATACAAAGGCGCAGAGAGTTGCGGCGATTGCTGTTTTTATGTTGCGCATACCTATGCGGAATTTGAAAGGTTTTTTACTCATGATTTATCCTCTTATTCTTTGATGTTAAAAAATTCAAGTGCATTTTCTGTAGTTATTTTGCCGACCTCTTCCGGTGTTACATCCCAAAGCTCTGCGATTTTTGCGGCAATATATGGAATATATCCCGGATGGTTACGCTTTCCGCGGTACGGTACGGGTGCCATATACGGGCAGTCAGTTTCGAGCATTATCCTGTCGTGCGGAACGGAAAGCAAAACCTCGTGAGAGTGGCGCGCGTTTTTAAAAGTGACCGCGCCGCCGAATGAAAAGTAATAACCACGTTTCGTAAGCTCGCGCGCATATTCCGCACTGCCGGAAAAGCAGTGATAAACAACGCGCAGTGACGGAAATTCTTTAAGGATTTCCAATGTATCGCGGTGAGCGTCTCTGTCGTGAACGACAAGAGGAAAACAAAGCCTTTCGGCAAGAGCTGCCTGTTTGCGAAAGACATTTTTCTGGACTTCCCGCGGTACATCGTCCCAATAGTAGTCAAGTCCGACTTCGCCTATGGCAACGATGTTTTTCTCGCGTGACAGCTCTTCAATTTTTTTAAGGTCATCCTCACAAAAACGGTCTGCCGCTTCGGGGTGAATACCCACAGCGCCGTAAATGAAGTCATATTTTTTGCAGAGCCTGACAGTTTCAAGGCAGGAGTCTATATCGCTTGATGCATTGAGAACTCGTGTTACGCCAGATTTTTTGAAAGAAGTAATGAGCTCGTCCCGGTCGGGGGCAAACTGCCCATCGTCAAGATGTGCATGCGTGTCAAAATACATATCGTAATATTCCTTACAAATTATACTGTTCCGAATAACGTTTCAAACGTTTTGCAGAGTATCTGCTCGTTCATTTCCTCTGTAAGCCCGAGGTTAAGGAACTTAGAAAGCTCCTCGGCGGGTGTCCACATAGGAAAGTCCGAGCCGAACATAAACTGCTCTGCACCGAATTTGTCGATAAAGGCGAGCGCCTCGTCCGGCTTCATCACCCAAAGCGAGCTTGATGTGTCGAAGTACAGGTTTTTATGCTTCGGATACTCCCATGCGTGCTCCCATTCGGAATATCCGCCGAAATGTGCGGCGATGCATTTAAGGTCAGGAAATTTTTCAAGCACGCGGATGAGCCTGCGCGGACCGGAAAAGTCATAACGCTTATCACCGGTATGGAAGAGAACCGGAATTTTTTTGCGTTCCAGAAGCGCGTATGTAGGAAACATTTTTTCATCGTCTATTGCAAAGCGCTGAAAATCCGGATGATATTTTACGCCGTGCAGACCAAGCGCTTCTATTCGCTCTATTTCCTTCGCGCTGTCTTCTGTGTCCGGATGGAGAGTTGCAACTCCGAAAAACTCCGGATATTTTTTGCATTTTTCCGCGATGAAATCGTTTATAGACTCGACCTGATGCGGAGTTGTTGCAGGGGAGCAAACGAGCGCACGGGAGATACCGGCTTCACGAAGCTTTTCCGAAAGCGTATGCGCCATTCCGTCATGGTGCATCTCAACCCCGTAGAACTCTCCGGTTGCACCGCTTGCTTTGAGCGCGATTTTCTGTGGAAAGATATGTGCGTGGGAATCTGTTATTTTCACTTTGAATTCGACCTTTCGTAATTAAAAACGGATTAGCTGAGGAAATCCTTAAGCATTTTGGAGCGGCTGGGATGGCGCAGCTTGCGCAGTGCTTTTGCCTCAATCTGACGTATACGCTCACGCGTGACGTTGAACTCCTTGCCAACCTCCTCAAGTGTGCGTGTTCGTCCGTCCTCTATGCCGAAGCGGAGCTTGAGCACCTTCTCCTCACGCGGAGTGAGCGTGCCGAGAACATCTACAAGCTGTTCGCGCAAAAGGGTGAAGGAGGCTGCCTCTGCCGGCTCCTGTGCATCCTCTGCCGGTATGAAATCGCCGAGGTGCGAATCCTCCTCTTCACCGATAGGTGTTTCAAGAGATACCGGCTCCTGCGCAATTTTGAGGATATCACGGACTCTGTGCACGGGAATCTGCATTTCTCTTGCAATTTCTTCAGGCGACGGATCGTGACCGAGCTCCTGAAGGAGCTGGCGAGATACGCGGATAACCTTGTTTATTGTTTCTACCATATGAACCGGGATACGGATTGTACGCGCCTGGTCGGCAATGGCACGGGTGATAGCCTGACGAATCCACCAGGTTGCGTAGGTTGAAAACTTATATCCCTTTGTGTGGTCAAACTTTTCAACAGCTTTAATAAGGCCGAGATTGCCCTCCTGAATAAGGTCAAGGAAAAGCATTCCGCGCCCTACATAGCGTTTTGCAATGGAAACAACAAGACGGAGATTTGCCTCTGCAAGGCGCACCTTTGCCTTTTCGTCGCCCTGTGCCATACGGTCGGCAAGCTCAACCTCTTCATCCGGGGAGAGAAGGTCAACCTTACCTATTTCCTTCAGATAAATACGGACGTGGTCATCAATTGAAAGACCTTCCATAAGCGCTGCGCTGTCAACAAGCTCTTCCTCCGGAATTTCCTCGATATCGTCAAGATCCTCGGGAATATCCTCAAGAAAATCATCTTCAGGAGGAAGATCCTGAATAAATTCCTCAAGCGGAAGCTCGATCCCAAGGTGTTCAAGCGTATCATAGAGCTTCTCGATCTGGTCGGAGTTCATTTCAAGCTCTGCGGCAACATCCATAAGCTCTTTCTGTGAGAGCTTTCCGCGCTTTTTACCTGTTTCGATAAGCTCGCGGAGAATTTGCTTTTTTTCCTGTGCGGTTGTTACTTTTTCGTTATTTTCCTTATCCATTGTTTAACCCCTTCTTTTTTCTGTAGTATTCTGCGGCGGCGAGAATCGCCTCATCGCTTAGCTTTCCCTCACCTTTTATGTTTTCGCCCTGTATTATGTCAATGTAGTCATCTGCCGCGTCTGCGCTTTTTTCTGCATTGCGGGCAAGCACGGCGGCAAGATGCGCGTTTTCGCTTTCCGAAAAGGTTTCGGAAAAAACGCTCATCTCCGTTTCTAACCCCTCGCGGGCGCGCGCACAGACAATATCAAATGCACGGCCGAGCAGAGGCGAAGAAAACATGCTTCCTGAGATGCGTTCTGAAACTCCGGAGCAGAGCTGTGTGTCTGACATACACACAGTCAGCAGTGCTTCTTCCGCGATTGCCGAGTGCGGGTTTGTATACCGCTCTGAGCGTTCGCGCGGCATAATTGAGCTTACGGGATCGAGAATTTTTCTTTCCGTTTCGCGCTTTTTCTCACGTATCAGCCGCTTTCGTTCGCGTTCTGCCTCCTGAAGGATAGCGTCACGTGTGACGTTGGTTTCCTGCGCA
>JAFQVE010000267.1 GCA_017408185.1 Oscillospiraceae bacterium
CGGCGTTATCCGCGCGAAGACTGCGGGAGAAGCCACCATTACGGTAAAGGCAAAGCGCTTTGGTCTTGAAAAAACGGCAACGGCGCAAATCACCGTTTTGCCGCTTCCGCAGGAAGAAAATTTCCCTGAGGTAATCGGTGCATACTTCACGACTGACCATACATATGTCGGAGGGGAAAACAGCATTGTTGTTACAGACCTTACGGGTAGAAAACTCGGCGGTGGTGTAACGTATGCATATGAAATAGCCGATGAAAGTATTATTTCAGAAACGGGCGGCACATTTACGGGACATAAGATAGGAAGAACTACGGTTAAGGTCAGTGCAACGCTTGACGGTGTAACAAGAACTGCCGAGGTTCCGGCGGTTGTTGTTGGAAGTAACCTTCTTATCCGCAAGGGCGTCAACCATGGTGAGCTCGAAAACGGAATTTATCTCAATGACGGAAGCACTGATACCCAAAAGGACAGCTCCTTCTGGACAGGCGCACACACAGCTGCCCGAGGATTATTTACATATGAGCTTTCAAGAAATCAATTTTCGGGAATTGCAGGCGCACCGACTTCTCCGACCAATATTGTAAAGTTTACAATGCCGGACGGAGAAACGACAGATAAAATAAAGCTTGTACGTATTCAGGGAAGTGCAGACACATACAATGAAGCCGGCACAAAGCATACCGGAGTTGTAGTTGTCGATGAAAATAAGCTTTATGAATTTTCGGGATATATTAAGGCGGATAACACAAATCCGCTTCCCGAAAACGCCTGCGGCTCTCTTGCATATCTCAGCGGCAGCGGTTCTTCGGCAACAGAGCTTAAAGGCTATAAGGCTACTCCGTGGGTAGGTAAAACCGGAGATCAGGACTGGACGAAGTTTAATGTTGCGCCGGTAGTTATGAACTGGCCGAGCGTAAAGATGTATGCTCTCCGTCCGGGATTTGAAGCTCTGACGGACGATCAGAATCACGGATATGAGCTTTATGTTGCCCATCTTTCACTGCATGAGGTAGTGTTTGACAGTATTGCGTTTTCTGCAAGCGGTGACTTTTCTAAGGCAAAAACGTATGACACGTTTGCAACAACGGCAACGCTTCTCTCCAATACCGGTGCAGAAATCGCTGTCGGAAACGTGAATGTCCCAATCAAGATAACTTACATATCGGATGATGAAAGCATTGCGAGAATATCCGAGGACGGCGTTATCACTGCAGTAAGCGACGGTAAAACCTATGTGCGTGCATGCGCGACCGTGTTGGGAGTTTCGCAGGAAGCAAAAATAGAGGTATCATTCCAAGGTCTTGAAGTAATGTTCGACCATGTTGATGTATCCGTTGATACAGAACTGAATGTGGGAGACACGGTACAGATAGATGCTGTGCTGAGAAATACGGATAACACCCAGTTTACCGGAGACGCGGAGGTCTATTTTGAAAGCTCTGATACAGCAGTTGCGAGAGTATCGCAGGACGGCGTATTAACTGCTGCAAAATCAGGTGTCGCAGACATCAACGTTTACGGAATTCTCGGCAGCCGCCGTGTAAAGACGACGGTTTCAGTTACAGTCAATGATACAACTCCGCTTAAAACGGTAACGATATCAGGGGCGGATACTGTGGAGAAGGGCTTTGCGATAAAGCTTTCCGTCGATGCGCTACACGAAAGTGGAAGTGCGGCTGATATGTCTTCCGCCGACGTGAAGTTTGAGCTTACACCCGATGTTGATGAGAGTATTCTCTCGGTCAGCGAGGACGGAACAGTAACGGGTAAGGCGATTGGTGAAGCTTCGGTTATCGCAACGGTTACGGCGAAAAACGGAAGCAGCAAAACGAGTGAGCCGTTCCTTGTTACGGTAGCCCCTCAATCGCCGCAGAGTAAGGTGTTTGATTTCACCAAATATCCGCTCAATACATCTGTTTTAAATCAGACAATTGAAAATGACGGATTTGAAATTAACCGAGATCTGAGCTCGCCGGGCATCCTTTCCGGAGTGCTCAACTCGTGCCGTTATCTTGCGTTCGGTATAAGCTCAGTAGTTTCGGCTACAGGCAACACGAAGAATGCTGACACCGTGCTTGATATAAAGATAGATTATGACGGTTGGTATGAAATAGACTTTAAGGGAGCACTGAACCACAGCGGCGCCGGCCTTGCGTATATCTATATGGACGGTGTATATCTTGGAGAATATCGCTTCTACGACCCCGTAGATCAGGCAGATGTTCCTGCGGTAAGCTTAAATACCATTTATCTTGATGCAAGGGTACATCAGCTTACGATTCGCTCGATTACATCGGGCGATCCGGCAAATGCATCACATACAAGGAGCCATACAGTTTCAGGGATTACGTTCAGATATCTTGATGAAATACCTGAACTTTGCGACCCTGTGATTACGGCTGAAAGATATGAGCTTGCTGTTGGTGAAAGTGTTGACCTTGCTGTTGAGGTGCCTCTGTCAAATGGAAGAGTGCACAGCTTCGGCAAGCGTCACGGAGAAAAAGTTGATACTGAATCAAACCTTAGCATAGCAAGTGAGCCTTCATCTGTTGTTGAGTATAAGGACGGAAGAATTACAGCAAAGGCTCAGGGGCAAGCAACAATTACTGCAAATGCGCTTGTCTATAAAAAAACGTCTCAGAGCACGGCTGATATTACTGTAACCGATGAAAAGCTTACAAGAGTTGAAAATCTCAGTGCCTCGGAAATCTCGCTCTACGTCGGTGACTGCGCAGACATAGAACTCCGCGCATTTGTTGAGGGTTCAAAAACTCCCGAAAGAGAAATTGCGGTAGAAAATCTCAAATTTTCATATGAGCTTCTCGGCGACAATGTTGCAGATGTTGCAGGCGGCAGGATTACGGCAACAGCAGTAGGCAGTGCAACGCTTGCGGTAACGGCAAAGCTTGGCGACGCAGATCCCGTCACCTCGTATATCCCGGTTACCGTGCTTGCTGACGGCTTTGCCTCTGCAACGCTCGGTGCTGTCACTCAGGTTATAAAATACGGCGGTGAGGGTACAGATATCTTCATAAAGGCATACGACAACTTTGGTAAGGAAGTTGATTCCTCCGCAGCGGAAATTGTTTATACCGTAGTAAGTGATGGTGATATTATCTCCGTTGATGAAAAAGGTAGAGTGCTTCCTGTTGCCGAGGGTGTTGCCGAGGTATATGCAACCGTAACTATTGGCGATATTACGCATACAACAAATAAGCTTTCGCTTTCTGTGCGTACCGGTAAGGTGGGCTCTACGTATTACACACCGGAGCGCGTTGCAGCAGCCCGTGAAAATATACAAAAATATGCCTGGGCGAAGGCTGAAGCAAAAGCGGTGATAGAAAAAGCAGATAAATATCTGCAGAATGTTGAATACATCTATAATATGATAACGAACCACACAATTCCGAGGTCTGTTTATCTCGAAGAGGTGGATGCATTAGTCAACGGATTGTGTATGTATTGCGGAACTGACCTTTACCATGAGTATGGCGGCAAAAACAGCTGGAACGTTGACGGTATTCAAAAGCCATGGAAGGTACAGTGCGCTGAGTGTAAACGTTACTTCCCGTCAAATGATTTCGGAAGCTTCTATGAGCTCGGTCTTGATGAGCACGGAGAATTCAACCGTACTCTTGCCCTTGAAAACAACGGTATACTCTGCGGCAGAGGCGAGAGAAACGAAGACGGCGAATATGTAGTGTTTGAAGAATACGCCGACAATCCTTACGGCTACGGCGATATGAAGGGTAATCTCTGGAATGAAGGCTTCAATGAGCTTCGCACATCGGGCATTGATCCTTGGAAGAAAATTCCGATAACACAGGGATGGATATCCGAAGAGGCGGCAGAAAAGGAAGGCATCGGCAATTTCTGGGGCGTCGATGACGGTCTCGGATATGATACCGGACGTACTCATTCCAACGGAGTTAAGGAAATACACAGATATATTGCGCTGTTTAATTACATGGGAATATGGTATTGTCACGGGGCATACGATCAGCCTTTGGTTTACGCATCCCTTACTTCTTTCCGTGATGCATATCTCTACACCGGAGAAAAGAAGTACGGTATCGCCGGTGCGATAATACTCGACCGTGTTGCAGACCTTTATCCGGACTTCAACTACGGTGTTGACTGTGAAAATCTTGTCACATCAGGTAACGGAAGAGGTAAGATAAGCGGATACATCCACGAAAACTTTGTAAACCGTCCGTTTACAACGGGATACGATGCTTTCTTTGACTGCTATGATGAGCCGCAGGTTATAGAGTTCCTCTCACGTTATGCGGAAAAATGGAACCTTGACAATAAAAAGACAAACGGAGAGCTTATCCGCCAGAATGCCGAGGAAAACATCCTTATGGAAACCTATTATGCCACGGCGCGAGGATGGATACGCGGAAACTTCGGAATGAAACAGGAAACGGTTACAAAGGCGGCAACTATTCTTGACCGTGAACCTGAAACCTCGGAAATGATAGACTTCGTTATGAGAAGCGGTATACTGGTCGAAGGCTTGTGTACGGGCTGTAATCTTTATAGTGGTATAATGAACGATATCGACCGCGACGGCAGTGGCAATGAAGGATCTCTTTCATATAACGGTATTTTCGCAGGCTCCTTTGTTGAGGTCATAAACACGCTTTCATATTACGGTAAGATTAAAGGAAAATATGACCTTATAAACAACCCCAAGGTTATAGCATCTCTCACACTTGGAGCAGATACAATCCTTGCAGGAATACGCCATGCCAATATAGGTGATATGAGTTCTGGCTTTGGAGTCCCGAGCTTCAACTCTTATCAGACAAACTGGTTGCTTGGTATGAAGGAGACAGATAATCCGCTGTTTGCGCAGCTGCTCTATTTCGCAAACGGAAATTCGGCAAAGGGGATACGTTATGATATTTTTACAAAAAATCCCTTCTCTCCGGAAAGTGAAATAAAGTCCATCATTGAGACGTACGGAGAGCTTGACCTGTCCAAGAGCGATATTGCCACAGGCTACGGCTTTGCAGCTTTACGTGACGGTGTTTTGTATAACGACGTTACATTGGCTACGCGGGAAAACACTATGCGCGACTGGTGGATGTTCTTTGGTGTTGGCAAGTCGACCACACACAAGCACATGGATGCACTTAACTTGGGTATTGATGCATTCGGTCTTAATATGGCTCCTGACCATGGCTACGGCGGCAGCGGTGGTACTGCAAATCAGGGTAATAATACTGAATACTGGTTTGAAGGAACTCCGTCGCATAATACGGTTATGGTAAACGATACTCAACAGACAAGATATGGTTATTCATTCCCGTTGCATTTTGACGATGCCGGAAATGTTAAGGTTATGGATGTTGATGCGGCACAGGTTTACCCGGACGTTACCGATATATACCGCAGGACGGTAGTTTCGGTTGATATTGACGACACGGTTTCGTATGCACTTGATTTCTTCCGCATTAAGGGAGGGGATGAGCACCTTTACAGCTTCCACAGCCAGTCTGAAGAATCAACCGTCAGCGGTGTTGACCTTGTCAGACAGCCGCATGGGTCATATGCAGGTATTGATGTGGAACCGGCAGATATATTCTATACGGGTACAGACGGATTCAACATGCTTAAAAATGTAGAGCGTGCAGTTTATCCGGAAAAGAAGGAGTTTTCAATCGACTTTAAGATTACGGATTACCAAAAGGTTCTTTCTAAAAACAAAAACCTTCATTTAAAGCTGACACAGCTTAATGACTTTAATGTTTCTGAGGTTGTACGTGCAGATGGCTTCTGTATCGAAGAAGCAAGAAATCCGGAAACAACGGATTATCTGCTTGTCCGCAGAAGCGGTAAGAACCTTGACACACTCTTTACATCAGTTATTGAACCGTATGAGGATGAAAGCAAGATTATATCGCTTGAAAGAGTTCCTGTTGCTCGCAAGGACGGCAAAGATATACTTGAAAGCGATGCAGTTGCGGCGGTTAAGGTGGTGCTTGCAAACGGTAGATGCGACTATGTCGTATACTCCGCAAGAAACGATGTTGAGTATAGAGTTGACGACCTGTTTGACTTTACCGGATTTGTAGGTGTTTACAGCATAGACGCAAACAGTAAGAAGGTTGTAGGAACTTACATAAATGACGGTACGAAGATAGGAGATACAACACAGCCTCGTGCCGCCGTATCGGGTGAGGTTGTAAACTTTACCGATTACTTAAACGATGACGAAGGTGAACCGATCCTTGATAACTATCTTGAAATAACGGCGCCCGATGATGTAGAGCCTCAGAGTCTTATAGGTCGAATGATTCTTATTGACAATGACGGTTCACAGAACGCTGCATACGTAATCAGGTCTGCAAAGCGAGAGGGTAATAACATTGTTCTCGGTACGGGAGATGTAAACTTCTTCAGATCGCTTTCAGAGGATGAAGAGTCCTTTGTATGGAATATTGCAAGAGGACAAGGCTACGAGATACCAATGTCAACATTAACCTCTGCCGCACCGAAAATTTCCGTAACGGGAACACATACTGCAACAGTCGGAAGCGCGACGAACATACCGATTAACGTCGAAAGCGATGAGGCTTACACACTTGTCGGAGCAACGCTTCCGGGCGGTATGCGCATAGAAAACGATATGCTGGTATGGAAGCCGTCGGCATCGCAGATTGGAAACAACCATGTTGCAGTAACGGTGAAAAGCGGCATACTTTCCGATACTGTTCACTTTACTGTTCACGTCTACGGTTCTACCACAGGAGCGGAAGCAGGGAATAACAGCGCAGGATCAAATGAATCTAACGGCACATCGTCCGGCGGCGGTGCCGGTGGCGGAGGTGCCGCACCTGCACCTGATACCGGCGATGATACTAATATCCCGACAGATAGTGAAGACTCCTATGGGGGTGAGGGTGTTCCTGACATCCATTCAAAAGGATTCACCGACCTTGCTTCTCACCCATGGGCAATTGATGCAATCAATGAGCTTGCCGAAGAGGGGATTATAAAGGGCACATCTGACACTACATTCTCCCCGGCAAGTAACATAACACGTGCAGATTTTGCACTGCTTCTTGTCCGTGCGTTTAAGCTTTCGTCTGACAATACTGAAAACTTCGCAGATGTAGTAGAGTCGGATTACTTCGCAGCAGAGCTCGCAATAGCCAGAAATTGTGGCATTGTCGGTGGAATAGGCGATAACAAGTACGCGCCGAGAAATCATATCACTCGTCAGGATATGATGGTAATCGTCTACCGTGCGTTGCAAATCCTCGGAAAATTGCCTTCTCCTCGAGGGAAAGGAGGGCCGCTTGCAGTGGATGAGGTGAAAACAATTTACCATGACTTTGACACAGTTGCAGAGTATGCAAAGGAAGCAGTAGCTTTCCTTATCTCAGAGGGGCTTGTAAACGGCAAGAGCGGCAATATCGCACCAACTGATTATACAACACGCGCAGAAGTTGCGGTGCTAATCAAGCGTATTTTGGATTATATTGCGCAATAGTGCAATGCTGTGGGGCGGATGCCTGCATCCGCCCATTGCATTTAAAACGATACGATATGGGTATCGCACTCTACAGCATACTGAATCCTGCATCAGCAACTATGCAGAAATGCATTTGCACATAAAAACGAATGGAGGAAATTAAAATGAAAAGATTATCAGCACTCATACTCGCGACTATTATGTTGCTTTCACTCTGTGCTTGTTCGGGCAAGATTCAAAATGAAGCAGCAAACACGGATCCCCTGACACGCAATGATGTGATTCAGGTTGTTATCGGCTCGCACGCAAGCTGGCCGTATCGCGAGGACTGGAAGGTATGGGAATATATCGAAGAAGGCTGCGGCGCAACGCTTGATGTAATCGCATACCCGTCATCTGAGGCAGGAACAAAAGTAAACCTCATGTTTGCCGCTCCTGATACACTTCCGGATGTATTGTACGGTTCTTGGAAGCCGGGCAGTGACAAGCATATTCTTTCCGGTGCAATGATTGCACTTGATGATATGAAGGAATATATGCCGAACTACAATGCCTGGATGGACTCTCTGTCTGAAGAAGAATATTCAAAGCTCGTTGCTCCGCGCAAAGGATATGACGGGAAAATTTACTACACACCGGTTGAGGGGCGTGAAAAGTCTCAGAATGTACGTTCGTGGCTTTACAGAAAGGATGTATTTGAAAAACACGGTCTTGAAGCCCCGACTACTTACGATGAGCTTTACGAGGTCTGCAAAAAGCTTAAGGAGCTCTATCCTGAGTCATATCCGATGTGTGTGCGCAGCGGAACCAAGACGTTTGAAACCTCGGGAGCATCTTGGAAGCCGTATTGGGAGCCCTGTTTCTATTACGACTTTAATTCGGGAGAATGGTCATACGGTATGAGCGAGGATTTGATGCTCCAAATTCTTACATTTTATAAGAAGTTGATGGATGAACAGCTTATAAATCCTGACTTTATGACAATCAGCAATGCAAGCTGGCAGGAGCTCATAACAACCAATCGAGGCTTCATTATGCCGGAGTATCAGACGAGAATAGACTTCTTTAACGGTCTTGCACGTGTCCAGAATCCGGAATTTGACTTGCACGCAATGGTTCCGCCGATAGCACGTGAGGGCGGAGTTGCTATGGTAAATAAATTCAATGAGGACCCGGTAGGGCTTCAGATTCCGAATAATCTTGTAGATAAGAGAATTGCAAATGCAGCGAAGTTTGTAGACTGGTTCTATACAGATGAAGCGCTCGAACTCGTTTCATGGGGTAAGGAAGGCGAAACCTATGAGATGGTTGATGGCAAGAAGCAGTATATAACAGATGAAACCAAAGCTCAGGCAAATACTCTTTACGGCTTCGGAACATATGGAACATTCACACGTATGGATCCCGAGGCGGTGTTTGCTTTTGAATCTGCTGATATAGCAGAAACCCGTGATATGGTGCTTGAGCATACAATGCCTTATATGAATCCTTACTGGTGGATGTCATACAATGAGGAAGAGTATGACGTCAAGGAGGAATATGAAACTGCAATAAACACTTATGCAAATGAGATGGTTGCAAAATTCCTCCTCGGTCAGGAACCTCTCTCAAAGTTTGATGAATTTACTGAAACTTTGAACGAAATGGGCTTGGGTAAGCTCCTTGCAGTTTATGAAAGTGCATATAACAGAGTAAAATAAAGACAGTGTCAATAAGGGGCGGCTTAATCGCCGCCCCTTATTATGAAAGGAACAGAAGATGTCGTATATAAAAAAAGATACAGTATTATGCGGCGTAAAAGTCGGAGAACATTCGTTTGATGCAGACAAAATGACAGACGAGCTTTATGAGCGTGTTGTAAAAAGAGGATGTAATTTTGTGTACATTAGAACGAAAATAGGAGAGCTACAGCCGAGAGAGGACTTTATCAAGTGGGCAAGGTTTTTGACTGAAAATAAGGTGTATTTCCACTTCGGCACACATCGTCCGCCGTCAGACAGTGTGGAGCAGTTCGATTCGGAGCTTGTTGAGAAAATAAAAAAGATAGCAGGAGAGTATTTCCTCGGTGATGCTATAAGTGAACCGGGCACTGCAATGGCGTGTAATTTTTCAGGCTACTATCCTCCGTCAGGATATCTGAAAAAACAGCCTTCAGCAGACTGTGCTGACATGAAGCAGGCGCATGACAGATATGTAGAGAAGGTCAGAAAATACGTTGTCATAAACAAAGAAATCGGTATGCCAAACATTCTTAATATTGAGGCAACCGCGCTTTCAAAATATAATATCGAAGCCGGAATAAACTTGCCAATACTTGAAATGATGAACGGGAATCCCGACAATCTCGTTCCTTTCATACGCGGAGCGAGTCGTGCATATGGTCTTGATAAATGGGGAACGCTCATTGCCCACGAGTGGTATGGCGGAAGAAGACACTTTGATATGCTTAAAAGAAAACGGCTTGAACTTGCATACAAGTTTGCTTATATGCAAGGATCAAATATGATAGTGATGGAAAGCGGAGATGAAGCCGTTAATTCTTATGACACGCACCTTACAGCAGATTCCGAAATATGCAAGGATTACAGAGACGTACTTGCAAATACGGTCAAATTCGTAAAAGAAGATATACGTCCTAAAGGCGGACCCAAGGTAAAGCTTGCGTTTGTTTCAGGCAGATACGATGCTTGGGGGGGATTTTGCGGAAGCTCATTATGGGATCAGTTTCACCGTGAAGAATGGGCACACGGCGACGCGGAACACTCATGGCGTATTCTCGATGAGCTCGGTACACGCCGTAAGTGGGCAGATGTTGAAAATTTTGGAGATTACGATTTTTCAGCGCTTCCTGCATACGGAGCATATGATGTGGTGCCGATAGAAGAAGATACCGATGCGCTATGCCGCTATGAGTATCTTATTTTCGTTGGTTGGAACAGTATGACTGATGAGGATATGGATAAGCTTTCGGAATATGTAAGACGCGGTGGAAAGCTTCTTATGACAGCGGCGCATCTGAATTACAACACAAAAAGAGACGCTGCATTTGATATGCCGCCTGAGGAAAAAATGAAAGAGCTTTTCGGCTGCAGATTCACAGGTAAAACAGTGAGAACCAACAGCGGAACGAAATTTGCAAAGGATTCTAAAAATAGCGAAATTCTTTATCCGGTATCTGAAGATTTGATGTGTGATCCACAGTTCAGTGCAGGATATGCCGAATATGCAGAGGTTGAGCTTTGTGGAGGAGTAGCTTCAGGTGTTTTAAGTGACAGCTTCTGGAAAGAGGGAAATGAAACCGCCGTTTCTGTTGTAGAAAACAAGCTTGGCAAAGGTACGGCAACGCTCGTAACGAGCATAAATTATCCGGGAAACACAGCTGTTTATCCGTTTTACAGAGCAATGGTCCGGGAGTTTGTCAGTGCTTCGGCAAGAAATTGTAAAATTAAAGTAATCGGAAGTGACAGGGTACGTTGGTCTGTGTACGATGGGGGTAAAGTGTATCTGCTTAACACTGATTATGACGTCCCTGCGGTTATAAAGTTAGTAGTTGGAGAAACGGAAGAAACGATAACTCTCGATTCTCTTGAACTAAAGAGTATACAGCTTTGAAGTTTGCTAATATAATGCTTTGGAAATGGAGGGGACATAATTACTATGAAACATATTATATATAGAAGAAATCCGCTTGGACACCGTCGTTTTAAATGGAAACAGCGTGATTTTGCACTTTCTACTTTTAATTGCATTGGTGAAGATGTTGAACTTTCAATACGAAACTGCAAAGAGGTCGGCTTCAATCTTGTTGAGGTGGGCTGGGGGCGGCGCGACAAGGTCTGGAAAACGGTTGAGGCGTGTGAAAAATACGGGGTTGACCTGATATTCCAGGATTTAACGCTTTTTAGTGGGATGATGCACAACCACGATGACCGTCCGGTTGATGATAATACTATTCGTAGAACTGTAAATAAGCTCAAAGAGAAAAAGCATACTATTGGATTTTTTGTATGGGATGAACCGTATTGTGATTATCTTTTTAAAGAAGCTCGACGTGAATCAGATATAATGCTTGAGAGCAATCCGGATTTGCTTTTGTTCTCAGTCTTTCCTCCGAGCTATAATCCGGGACCGACATGGGATAATGGAATGTACTACGAAGCTTTTGAGCAGTATATTAAAGAACTTGAACCGCCTGTTCTTTCGATGGATTATTATCCGATCGGCGATTATTGCGGACTTTATCCGGGGCTTGTGTATACAGATGAAAAACAGCTTGATGATTCTCCGATGTGGCTTGATCTTGCTGTTGCAAGAAATCTTGCGCGTAAATATGACCTGCCTTTATGGTTTTATTATCAGGCGTGCGGTGTATATAATACGGAAAAGCTGACATTTCCGATGGTGCGTATGATGATGTATGCCGGAGCACTTTATGGTGCAAAAGGGCTTCAAAGCTATACAGCAACAGGCGTTATACATGTGCCGAGCGACGGGAAACCTTATCCGACGAAGGAGACAGTCCTTATTGCAACAGGAGAAAAGGGCGAGTTTTTCAATGAGCAGAAGAAAATTCATAAGGAGTTCCGTATGCTCGGAAATACACTTATGGCACTTAAAAACCGTGCGGTATATCATAGTGAGGATCTATGCATTTACGGAAAGTACGGCGAGATTTACAAGGGTTTCAAGGACAACATTGCAAACAGTAAAATCCTTGCAGGACAGCTGCCGGTGCGCACTTCAGTTGGTGAGCTTTATGATGATTATGGGAATGAGTATTTGTTTGTTTTGAACCGTGATTTTGAAAAAGAGCTTTCTGCGGATATTCCGCTTTCTGGGAATTACAGTGTGTACGAAGTAAGTCGCAAGGATGGAAAACAGAGGCTCATATATGAAAATACAGAGAAACTGAACGTTTCGCTTCCTTGTGGTGATGCTGTTTTGTTCAGGTTGCAGCCGTCAGAAGCGGAAAAGTTTACAGTAGAGTATATGCTTGATGATTAAAAGAAGGAAAAATGATAAAGTGGCAGAGAACTACATAATAGGATGATTGGAAAAAGATATAACTCCCGACAAAAAAATAAGCCTTGCAGGGCAGTTTTATGAGCGTGTCTCAGAGTATGTAGAGACGCCGCTTACCGTGACGGCGATGGCTATAGGTTCCGGAAAAGAATATGTTATCTTCTGCTCTTGCGACCTTGTGGCAGTCAGCACCGTGCTTATGTCAGATGTCCGGGCACGAATAGCTTCGGAATGCAGTGAAATAAATACTGATGCAGTTATTATTTCTGCTACGCACACGCATACATCATACGAATATAGGAAACGCGGAAGTGAGGCTGTAACGGATTCGCTCAAAAAACTACGTGAATATATGCCGGCCGGAGTTGAATACATTGACCGTGTTCCGCTTCCGGAAGATGTTATGTCTCCTGAGGATGCAGCAGATGTTATTGCGGAAAAGATTTCTGAGGCTTGTATTGAAGCATACAAGAATATGAAGCCGGCATCCTTTACAAACCAGTTCGGACGTGTCGGCGGTGAAATGCTTGTAAGAAATACCGTTGACGAAATAAATAAGATGTTCAAATAAGAGCCGTGTAATACCTTTTTAGCTTCAAATATGCTGTTACACTAAATGCGAAAATCAGCATTTGGATAAAAATAAGAATCCCTGTAACTGTAATGGTTACAGGGATTTTACTTTGGAACTATGCTTGCGGCAATAATTAAGAACTTTTTGCTGCTTTTCTTTTTTGCGGTTCAACGCATTTTGAATCACTCGTAATTTTTCTGTGACACAAATTTGTTATAATGATTTTAGTTTTTGTGCAGTAAATGTTTGATTTAAATATTGATAGAATTTGGTTGCATTATGCTCTTATTGAAAGCTTTGACAAATCAAACTTGCCGAGAAGCTCTTCGCCGTTATATAATCGTTCAGCTTCTTCAACTGCAAACTTTCCCATTCTTCGGCAACCGTTGCTAACAGCTCCTGCAATGTGTGGGAAAAGAACCACATTCGGAAGCTTGCGGTATGGATGGTCAACCATTGAGGGTGCATCCTTTGTCACATCAAGCACTGCCGTAAATCTGTTTTTTGAAAGCTCCTCTATAAATGCAGCATCGTCTATAACATTTGGTCGGGCTGTGTTTATAATAACAGCGCCGTCTTTTATAAGATGCAGGTTTTCACGGTTGAACATATTATTGGTCTCGGGAATATCCGGTGTGTGGATGCTTATTACATCGCTTTCGGAAAGAAGTTTTTCAAACTCACATTTTTCTGCACCGAGATTTTTCATTTCTTCTGCCGAAACAAAGGGGTCATAAGCTAAGATATCAACTTCATAAGCTTTTAAAAGCTTTATAACACGTCGTCCGATATCTCCGACGCTCACAATACCGACTTTTATATCATAAAAGTCCTTTACTTTGCTTCGGTTTTCACTCCATAGTCCGTTTCTTATATCATTCGGAAGTGAAAACATTCCCTTGCAGGCAGAAACCGCCATTGCAACTGTCGATTCTGCAACTCCGTCGGCAAGAGCACCGTTTGCCGAGGATATAAAGAGATTTCTTTTTATAAACGCATCGGAAAGAAGGCCCTTTATTCCTCCGCCGGCGTGGATTATTCCGCGAAGAGCAGGACATAAGTGAATCATTTCATCATCTATCTTCGGTGAACCCCAGGCTGTTATGATAAGCTCTGAATCCTTTATAAAATCAAGCACATATTCACGGTCGTTATAGTCATTCCGATCATATACCGCAAGGCTTCCGAGCTTTGAAAGTCTCTCAAGATGTCCGGCAGAAAAAATCTTTTTTATATTATCCGATGTTGAAAAAACAACTATTTTTTTCATAGAAATATCCTTCCAATCAGTATACCCCATATTTTAGCGTCAAAATATGGGGTATATATTTTTATTATTTTACGCGGACAACATATATGCGATCGAGGAAGATTTCTCCCTTTTCACCCTTTTTGCCGCCATACATTTCACCGCAAAGCTTGATGCGTGCGTGAATGTCATATTCCTCTGCAGGGAATACAAGCGAAAGGGCGCTTAAGTCAAAGGATATCTCGTGAGGACCG
>JAFQVE010000268.1 GCA_017408185.1 Oscillospiraceae bacterium
GGAACGGATGGTCTGCAAGCATATTTTCAAAGAAAGCACCCGGATGGTGGTCGATTACTTCAAAGCTGTCAAAGCCGCCAACCTTCATAACCTTGTTTGCAAGAGCCTCTGCCATAATGTAATTTTCGCCGTTCGGAGCTTTTACAATTACATACTCCTCGGACGGATTGAGGGCGATCGCAAGGTTACCCGGAAGCGTCCAGATTGTTGTTGTCCAGATAACGAAATATGTGTTGGAAAGGTCAATGCCCGAAAGCTTGCCAAGGTCATCGTTTACCTTGAACTTTACATATACTGTTGTGCACGGATCATCCTTGTACTCGATTTCAGCCTCAGCGAGAGCCGTTTCGCAGACCGGACACCAGTAAACAGGCTTAAGTCCTTTATAGATATAACCCTTCTTATACATTTCACCGAAGATTTTAACCTCTTCAGCCTCAAATTTCGGATCCATTGTGAGATACGGATTTGACCAGTCACCAAGAGCTCCGAGGCGCTTGAACTGATTTCTCTGTACGTCAACAAAGTTTTCCGCAAACTTCTCACAAGCAGTGCGGAATTCCGGAATGGACATATGCTTGCGGTCAAGCTTGTTCTGCTTTATAATTGCAGACTCAATCGGCATACCGTGGTTATCCCAGCCCGGAGTGTACGGTGCCGAGAACCCGGAAACGTTCTTGTAACGAACGATAAAGTCCTTCAAGCATTTGTTCATTGCAGTACCCATATGGATGCTGCCGTTGGAGAACGGAGGGCCATCGTGAAGAATAAACGGCTCTCTTCCTTCGTTCTTTTTCATTATCATCTGATAGAGATTTTCGTTTTCCCAAGCTGCAAGCATATCCGGCTCACGCTTAGGAAGGCCTGCACGCATCGGGAACTCCGTTTTCGGCAGGTTAATTGTGCTGTTGTAATCCTGAGACATTCATATAACTCCCTTTTACAGTATCGTTTTTTATATTTTAATGTTAGTCTTCGCTTTTCATATCATAGCTTGTGCCGAACTTGAGATTTTCAAACTCAACACGGTGACGGCGATGGGGCTTCTCTGCGGCGGCTTCAAGTGCCGCCATCTCTTCCTCTGTCGGAATATCACTTTCAAAGGATATGGTATCCGACACTTTTTTCATATCGGCATCCTCATCTTCCTCAGGCTCCTGCAAAGGCTCGGCTTTTGCCGGCTCTTCACGTATCTGTTCTTCTTCAAGCTTTATCTTTTCATCAAGTGCCAGAGCAATTTCATCAAGCGTGTCACCAATGCGTGAAGGCATGACATCCGGCTCTGTTGCAGGAGGCGTCTCCGGTGCAACAGCATTCTTCAAAGAGATAAACTTTTCGTTCTCCGCCGCAAACATAGCCGTAATGTTATCAATAAACTGAGCAGTTTTGTTTCTTGCTTCAAGAAGCTTTTTCTCTTCTGCTTCAACAAGCGAAGTAAGCTCACGGATACGGGCTTTTGCATCATCGCTTGCATTTGCGAGCATCTCACGGCTTTTCTTCTCGGCATCGGCTATCATATCGTTTGCCATATTCTGTGCCGTTATAAGAGCCTTGCGCATTGCCTCATCAACACTTCTGTAATCCTCTACGGTATCAGCAAGAAGCTTTAACTTCTTCTTGAGAACTGTGTTTTCTTTAAAAAGCGTTGTGTAATCTTCGGATATCGCAGAAAAAGCCTTATCAACATCTTCCGTGTCATATCCCCCGAAAACAGCTTTGTCAAATTTGATTTCTTTTAGTTCATTAGGAGTAAACATTATCCCCATCACCTCTGTTTTTTCTGTTTTTCTATTTAATTATCACAGTATTATACTGCGAATTACATCTATGAGAATGTACGCAACAAGCACCGAAAAGTCAATCGGGATTCCCTGCAGGAACGGAATTTTCCATAAAACCTGACGGATTGGCGCAAGAATAGGCTCAGTAACTGCATAAAGGAACTCTCCTATTCCGCCGGTATTTGCCCCCGGAAACCACGAAAGAAGCGCACGCACAATAAACAGAAGCTCATAAACGCGAAGAAGCGCGCCCAGAAACCCCCGTATTATATATAACAGACCCATAACCGTATTCCTCGTGTGAAGCGTTCTTAAAAATAGAGACCGTTGTTTTCGAGCTCATCGATAAGATCGCCCTTAAGGTCAACGTTATAAGGAGTGATGATATATGTGTTGTTTGCAACACGCTTAATCTGACCGTCGTTAGTATAAGCAACACCGCTTAAGAAATCTAAAATTCTGCGTGCTGCATCCTTGTTGGTAGACTCAAGATTGAGTACAACCGTACGCTTTTCTTTAAGGTGATCGGCAATCTCCGTTGCATTTTCATAACGCTCCGGCTTTACAAGAACAACCTGAAGCTGAGTTGTTGTGTGGATGTTCACAACCCTGTCGTCACGGCGCGGAGGTGCGTATGATTCGCGAACCTTTGCCCTGTCGTCACTCGGCATGAATTCTTCAAACTCATCCTCGTCTTCTTCAACCTTTGCCCATTCCTTAAACTTTTCCATGAAACCCATGATAACTTGTCCTCCTGAAATTTATTTCTTATGCTTAAGCCAAGGGAAGTTGAGTCCCTCATACCTTAAGCATTTCGACTTTTCCCGGCTTAATAATGGCGGGCACCGAATATTCCCGTTCCGACGCGAACCATATTCGCACCGCAGAGAATTGCGTTTCGGTAATCACCGCTCATACCCATAGACAAAAACTCCATACTAATATTATCGTATTTTTTTGCTCCAATGTCAATAAATAATTGCTTCATTTTTATAAAAAAGCTTTTTTGTTCTTCTTCATCCTCGGAAAACGGGGGTATTGTCATCAGTCCGCGCACACGCACACCCGGCAATTTTGCTATATTCTGAACAAGCGAATGTGCATTTTCAATATCCGCACCGCTTTTGCTTTCTTCCCCGCCGATGTTTATCTCAACAAGAATATCCTGAACAATTCCGTGCTTTATGGCACATTTTGAAATTTCCGCCGCAAGCTTTCCCGAATTCACGGACTGGATAAGCGAAACCTTGCCGACGAGATATTTCACCTTGTTCGTCTGAAGCGTTCCAATGAAATGGAGAGGTGCACCTGCATATGCCCCGTCCTCGTATTTTTCAAGAAGCTCCTGCACACGGTTTTCCCCGCAGGCATCAATCCCTGCCGCCACCGCCTCACGGACGCGTTCCGCTCCGTTCATCTTCGTTGCGGCAACAAGAGTTATATCCGCACCGGTTCTTCCCGTAAGCCTTGCTGCCTCGTCAATCTCGCGGCGTATATTCTGTATATTTTCCGATATTGAGCTCATACCCTTACCCCTTATTTCACTATTTTCTTATTTTTTAAATTCTTTGCCGAGACCACTATTTCATCATACAGCAAAAGCGACTTGGTATCAGCTGTATCATATGCCGAAACGTAATAGCTGTCCTTTTCGAATATTATGTCTACAGGCTTGAATTTTACCTGAGAATCAATGAGACAATAAACACCGTTGATGCCCTCTTCACTCACTCTGAGCGCCTCTCGCGGCACCTTGAGACCTGAATACGTTTTTACAACCGCACGCGCAGAAGTCTTTCGCACCTTCGTGAAGCTTCCGATATGAGTGTTGCACTCAAACACAACAAGCACACGCCCGCCCTCAGGCTCCGTCAGACGCACAACCTCACCCGTAACCTGCGGGAGAGCTTTGTCGTTAAACTTAAGCGTCATTTCCGCGCCCTCAGAAAAACGTGCGGCACTTTTTTCATCAACAGTTGCCGCAAAATACCAGATATTGCTTGAAACAAGCTTGCCTACGGCATTTTTGTCAGGCGTTGCGTATTTTTCTCCGGTAGAAATAAATTCCGAAATTGGTGACGTCAGCACAAGTGATGGCGTCATAACCTCTTCATATCCGTCGGCATACTGAGAAAAGTATCCGGCGGCGGATGCATAAATCCTGCTCTTGACGGCAGCCGCATTTCCAAGCTTCGCACGCTCTGCACGAAGCTGCTCAATAACCTCCAGAAGCTCTGCCTTATCGCGGTAGATATATTCACGCATAAGTGTTGAGAGCTTAAGCTCTTCAACAGCTGTATCTGTGTTTTCGGAAACAGGCTCCTGTTGCATTCTGACAAGCGAAATCGCATATTCGGAAATTCTGTCATTTGCCGCATTTATATCATAGCTCTCTCCGCTTTGCGAATAAAGCGCCGTCATTCTTTCTATCTGCTCATCAATCTCTGCCGCCTCATGGCTTTTGCGTGCAGCATCCTCATTTGCAAAAACGACTGCCACAGCGCTTCCGTTTGCAACACGCTCTCCCTCGTACATATTCATTTCGAGCACACCGGAACCGTAGTTTTTCACCATTACCCGCTCGTCGCGGACAACAACACCGTCCATCTGCACGGCATCGTCAACCTCGGTGTATACCGCGCTGACCGTTCTTACCGGATTATACAGCGCCCGGTATGCCTGATATCCTATGTATGCACACAGCAAAACCGCAAGTACAACCGTTATTATCCGCGGAATTACGCTTTCCTTTTTCATTACACTTGTGCCGGAGAAAAATTATCCTATAATGCAATCCTCCCCCGGCTCCTCCTCTTCGCTTGGTTGGAAATACCGGAGCGCACGTGACGGTACAACCGTCGAAATCGCATGCTTATATATAAGCTGCTGACGCCCCTCGCTTACAAGCACTACCGTAAAACAATCAAAGCCGCGCACAACGCCTTTGAGCTGGAAACCGTTTGTCAGAAATACGGTAACACTTACGCCCTCGGCTCTTGCCTTGTTCAAGAATACATCCTGCAACCCTGCTGTTTTTGTCATGATAAATCACACTCTTTCTTTATACATTTTTACTGTATATTATATACTGTCGAAAGAGACGAAATTTATCGAAGCCTGTAGTACATCGGAAAAATTTTTTGTTTTATCGACCGCTATCCAATTTATGCTTTTGTTGCGCCTGAACCACGTCATCTGGCGCTTTGCATATCTGCGCGAGGCCTGCTTTATGTTCTGAATTGCCTCCTCATGAGAAGCTTTCCCCTCAAAATACGAGACAAGCTCTTTATATCCTATTGCCTGCATTGCTGTTGTATCGGAAGAGACACCCGAAGCCAAAAGATTTTGTACTTCGCACTCAAGACCGGAGGCTATCATTTCGTCCACCCTTCGGTTTATCCTGTCATACAAAAGCTCTCTGTCCTCATACATAAGACCGATATAAACTGCATCGTACCTCGGCGGACGCGCTTTGCTTTCATCATCGTGAGCACTTATCGTCTTACCGCTCATATTATAAACCTCAAGCGCCCGGATGACGCGCTTTACGTTGTTTTCGTGTATCTGCGCCGCCCGCGCGGGGTCTACCTCTTTTAACATCGAATGTATATACGCCGCGCCATGCTTTTCGTACAAATCAAAAAGCTCACGGCGGCATTCTGTATTCTCGTCATACTCGGCAAAATCCGTTCCGTTTACAAGCGAGTCAACGTACAGTCCCGTACCGCCCACTATTATCGGAAGCTTTCCGCGGGCAAGGATGCCATCCGTAATCTCTCCGGCGTCCTTTACATACCGTGCGGCAGAATAGGTTTCTGCAGGATCAACAACGGACAGCATATGATGCGGAACATTCCGCATTTCATCACGTGTCGGCTTTGCCGTGCCGATGTCCATTCCGCGATATATCTGCATTGAATCGCAGGAAACAACCTCACCGCCAAAATGCTCAGCCAGCGCCACGGAAAGCGCAGTTTTACCTGATGCCGTGGGCCCGACGATGCAGACTACTCTTTTTTTGTTATCTGTCATATCAAATCACACTATTCGCTTGAATTTCTTTTCAAGCTCGTTTTTTGTGTACTCTATCATAACCGGTCTGCCATGCGGACAGTAACGGATATCATCATTTAACAGAACGCGCTTTGCAAGAGCAAAAAGCTCCTCCGGGCTGTTCTTCTGCCCTGCTTTGATTGCCGCCTTACACGCAACGGAATACATCGTTTCAGAAATAACCTCCGGAAGAGATGCCCGCGCTCCGCTCGCAAGCGTTTCGGCAAGAGAATCAAGAACAGCTACAGCGTCATGCGCATCTATTCCGTCCGGCACCGCGGAAACCGCAACGGAGCCGTCACCGAAGTCGTCTATTTCAAATCCAAGACCAAGTACCTCTTCCCGATTGTCAAGAAGCGCCGCGGCAGCACGCTTATCAAGCGACATAATCTCCGGCACAAGCAGAAGCTGAGTCTGAGGCGAACCCGTGCTTGCACGTAGCTTTTCAAAAATAATGCGCTCATGCGCGGCATGCTTATCAATAAAGATTACAGACGAAGCACTTTCTACAATAATATATGTATTCATTGCCTCACCGATATATCGGATATCAGAAACCTCTTCACTTTGCGCTGTGCTTTCTGAATTTATATCTTCAGTTACAGGCATAGAAGCCACCGGCGCTTGCGGTACGGTATTAACCGGCTCGTTTTTCGGTTGGCTTTCCTGTACTTTTGACGACTCGCATTCCGGCAAGGTTTCTTCCTTTACAGAAGAGTTTTTTATTATATATTCAGGCATCTGCGGTGAAGAGAGCACCGTTCTTACGCCATCCGAAGAGCGGTTAAAATCAAACCGCGGCATCTTTGGAACGCCGGAATCCTTCTTTTTTTCTTCAGGAGTCTCCACCGCTTCTGTTTTTACAGGCACGGGCTGTTTTTCTTCAAGAATCTCTATTCTGGTCTGATTTTCGGTTATATTATCAACCTGCACAGGTTTTTGTATCTGCGGCGGTACGATCTCGCGCTTTTCACTCTTCTCAAGAGCCGTTTTCACCGAGAAATAGACAAGATCAAACACATCACGCTCACGCGCAAACTTCACTTCGGTCTTTGCGGGGTGAACATTAACATCCACCTGACCGAGAGGAATTTCCATCATAAGAACACAGGTCGGAAAGCGCCCTTTCATTATGCGTTCTTTATATGCATTGTCAAGAGCGACAGACAGCATACGCGATTTTATCGGTCTTCCGTTCACGAAAAAGAACTGCATTGCGCGGTTTCCTCTCGAAGACTGCGGAGTGCATGTAAAGCCCGAAA
>JAFQVE010000269.1 GCA_017408185.1 Oscillospiraceae bacterium
CGATGTTTGCCGCATGGCTGCACAAATAGGTTATGACGGAA
The DNA here is from genome assembly GCA_017408185.1 of Oscillospiraceae bacterium. The sequence goes on from JAFQVE010000269.1 coordinate 42, forward strand.
TAGAATTCCGGGGAGAACCGCCGGTTGAAATGGAGGGACTTTCCTTTCGTGAATATTGTGAGGAAATAGCGGCGGCAAAGAAAAAGTATTCGCTTTCGGAAATTCTTTTCGGGATTGCAGTTCGGGGATATACAAGCGATGACAAAGCAACACGTGAAAAGGCAATTTCGGATGTTGTTGAAAAGGTGAAAATTGCAAACGATATCTGCGGAACAACGCTTTGCAATACGTTTGGTGAGGACATTCAGTCTAAAATCCAGACTGCTCCCGCAGGCGCGTATGAATTTACGGGAAGTGCCGCGGCAGAACAAAGGGATTGGGATATGGCGGTTGAAGCATTCGACAAGATAGGTCGCGGGCTTGAAAAGCTCGGAGTGCGTTTTGCATTTGAAACGCATATGATTTTTCTGCACGATTTGCCGCGTGCTTCCAAAAAGCTTGTTGATTTGATTGACAGCCCGGTAATCGGTATCAATATGGATTACGGAAATACCGTGTATTTTCCGGAGTATCCGTCCGTAGAAGAAACAATAGATATTTACGGAGATAAGATCTTCTATACTCATCTGAAAAATTCTGTTTCAATTCCGGGAAGCGGGAATAAGCGCCTTCCTACGGCACTTTCCGATGGCGAGATCAATCATCGCATATATTTAAAGAAGCTTCGTGAAGTCGGCTTTGACGGTCCGATAGGGATAGAGGCACCGCGGCCCGGTGACAGAACTCATTTTGCAAAGCAGGATTTCGATTATTTTAAAGCGGTTATGAAATCGTTATAAGGAGAAAAACAGTATGAGCAAGCAGGTAACAATGATAATTTGCGGAGATACGGTGCCGACCGAGAGCAATTTTGACGAATTTATAAAAGCAGACAGAGAAAGCCTTATAAGCGATGAGCTTTGGGCGAAAACGAAGGATGCCGATTTCAGATTTTTCAATCTTGAGGTTCCGCTTACCGATAAAGAAGAACCCATAGTAAAATGCGGTCCGAATCTCATAGCACCGACGGAATGTATCAACGGTATAAAGGCGATGAAGCCGGATCTTATAGGTCTTGCGAATAACCACACTCTTGATCAGGACGAGCAAGGGCTTTTTTCTACGTTTGACGTTTTGCGTGATAACGGCATTCCCTTTATCGGTGCGGGAAGAAACGTGGAAGAGGCTGCAAAACCGTATATATTTGAAAAGAACGGGTTAAAAATCGGCATTTACAACTGTGCGGAGCATGAGTTTACTATTGTAGAGGAAGACAAGCCGGGCGCTAATCCGTTTGATGTGTTCGACAGTCCGGAGCATATCCGTGAATTAAAAAAGCAATGTGATTACGTTGTGGTTATATATCATGGCTGTAAGGAGCATTACCGTTATCCTTCTCCAAACGTACAACGGGCGTGCAGGAAGATGATTGAGTGCGGCGCAGACCTTGTTGTAGGTCAGCACAGCCATTGCGTCGGGTGTGAGGAAGAATATCTCGGCGGGCGCATAGTCTACGGTCAGGGAAACTTTATCTTCGATAAATACAGCCGCGAGGAATGGAAAACCGGTATGATTCTCAAGGTAACCTTTGGCGAGAAAATGGACGTTGAGTACATACCGCTCTGCCGTGAGAATAAAGGCTCGGGCGTTGGAAGCAGGGAGATAATTGACGGATTTATGCAGCGCAGTGAAGAAATAAAAAATCCGGGTTTTATCGCGGAGAACTATGAAAAATACGCCCTCGGTATGATAGATGAATATTTTGCGATGCTCACAGACACCTCCGGCGAGGCGTTTTCGGATGCGCGCAATGCAGAGCGTGCAAAGACGGAAAAGTTGAGGGAAAAGTATCACGTAAGCGTTCTTGCGGCTATGGAAAATCTGTTCCGGTGCGAAGCGCATAACGAGCTTATCGAGGCGGCACTGCACAGCATAACAAAATCCGGCAAATACCACGGAGGAAAATAAAAATGGCGGAGATTTTTACATATGCATCACCGGAAACGGTCGGAATGTCATCGGATGACATTCTGGCATTTATTGATGAGCTTGAAGAAAACGGACTTAATATGCACAGTGTTATGGTAATACGTCACGGAAAGATAGCCGCAGAGGGCTACTGGAAGCCGTTTCACCGTGATTTCCGGCACAGGATGTATTCTATAAGCAAGAGCTTTGTTGCCGGTGCAATCGGGCTTCTTCTTGATGAAGGCAGAATATCTCTTTCCGACAGAGTTTGCAAATATTTTCCAGAGTATCCGGAAGAAAATCTGCATCCGTACACACGTGAAACCACTGTGCGGGATCTGCTCATTATGGCAAGTCCGTTTGAGCTTACATATTCGCTGTGGGGAAATGCACGCAACACGCGTTACTGGGTGGAATCATTCTTTACCGCAGCACCCAAAAAGCCGGCAGGAACCGTCTTTTGTTATGACACAACGGCATCCTTTATTCTTGATGTTATAGCAGAGCGGGTAACCGGTATGAAATTTATGGATTATCTGTATGAAAAGATTCTGCACAAGGTGGATTTTTCAAAAAATGTCCGTTGCATACAGTCACCGGACGGATATTCATGGGGTGGATCAGGAGTTCTTTGCACCACGCTTGACCTTGCAAAATTCGCATATATTTTCTTAAACGGAGGTAAGGTCGGAGAGGAACAGCTTATTTCTGCTGAATTTGTGAAGGAAGCGACAGCAAAGCAGATTGATACTGATGTTTACGGACATGGCGGTAATATATACAGCACCCACGGCTACGGATATCAGATATGGTGCAATGAAGAGAACGGCTTTGCGTTCAACGGAATGGGAAATCAGCACGCTTTCTGCTATCCGGACAAGGATTTACTTGTTGTCTGCACTGCGGACAATCAGGGAAAACAGCCGGAATCCGCGCGCGTGCTTTTCACTGCCGTGAAAAATCATCTCGTAAAAAAATGCGCCGATGCCCCGCTCGCCGAAAATGAGGCAGGGTATAATGCACTGAAGGAAAAGCTTAAAAATCTCACGCTTAATATGCCGAAAGGCGAAAAAACAAGCATGTATATTGAAAAGATAAACGGGAAAAGATATGTCCTTAACGAAAATTCGCTCGGCTGGGAGTGGATGACTTTTGAGTTTTGTGACGGAAAAGGTACGCTCTGTTATAAAAATGCACGCGGAGAGAAAAGTCTTTCTTTCGGTTTAGGTGAATATCTTGAAGGCGAGCTTCCGGAGACAGAATATTCCGGAGAGGTGATCGGAATTCCGCTTGGACGCGGATACCGTTATGTCGGCACCGGAGTCTGGTGGAGTGAAAGACAGCTTCTGCTTCGCTTCAATATTATAGATGATTATATCGGCAATCTGACCTTTGCATTTTCGTTTAACGGAAATAAGGTGGGATTCCGTGCATCCAAGGCGGCAGAAGGCTTTCTTGATGACTATCAGGGGCTTGCCGGCGGAGAAATCTCCGATTAAGTGTATATAACAGCAAACTGCCTCCGGCGCAGCCGGAGGCAGTTTGCTGTTATGCGTGGTTTTTCTTATTCCTTTTCAAGTGCGAGGGTTCTTGTTGTGAGGTCGCAAACCTCTGCCGGGTAATCATTCGCTCTTTTCTTTTTCTTGTTGCTGCAAGTAAAACATCGCTTTTTGTGCCTCAATTTCTGATTTTAATTCTTCCTCAGTTGGGAGATACAGCTTATATTTACTTGCGAATAATTGTTCGTTTCCATGCATTACAGAATATTTTGCAATATCGGCATCCGTTTCGGAGCATAATACTATGCCGATAGTCGGGTTGTCTCCTTCGCTTCGCTTTAACTCATCATACATTCTGATATACATATCCATCTGCCCGACATCCTGATGCGTAATTTTCTTTGTTTTAAGGTCAATCAGTACAAAGCATTTAAGAATGTAGTTATAGAAAACAAGGTCGATGAAATAGTCCTCTTTCTCCGTTTGGATATGCTGCTGTCTTGCAACGAAAGCATAACCTTTCCCCCATTTCCATAAGAAACTTCTGTATGTTTGAAATAATACTTGTTTCAAGCTCTGTTTCCGTGAAACTCGCATTCTGTCCTAAGCCAAGAAATTCAGCAACAACAGGATTCTTGATAAATTCAAGCTTGTCAGCTTGATATTCTGCTGTTATCTCTTTCATTTCGCTTTCTACAAGTTCTTTGCTTTGAGATTGTAACAGACGATGATAATATTGTGATGCTATATTTCTCTGTAGGGTTTTAACGCTCCAAGTTTGCTCTGCGGCTTCTTTCGCATACCATTCTCTTGCAACAGGGTCATGAACCTGTACCAAAGTTCTGTAATGCGACCAGGAAAGCAAGGACAGAGATTTTCCACACGGCGTGTGGAAAATGTTTGGGAACATCTTATAGAATGAATAAAAGCTGTAAAGATTTGTTTTTGTAAAGCCTTTTCCATACGCATTTGTCAAGCGTTCTGACAACTTCTTCATTATGTTTAAAACAATTATACCATATTAATCATATCTGTACAACTGATTTGAATGAATTTCTGCACCTTAACAAATAAAAATCCAACTTTCAAATAATTTATACTTTAATGAAATCGAAAAGACGAAATGACCTCCGGCAGATTGCCGGGGGTCATTCGTATGAAGCTCTTTAATTATTCCTTTTCAAGTGCGAGAGTTCTTGTTGTGAGGTCGCAAACCTCTGCCGGACCGTAGTACTGGATAGCACCGGGATATACATATGAAGTCTCAATTGCCCAGGTGTCTCTGTTTGCTTCAAAGAACTTAAACGGCTTGCCGCAAAGCTCAACAAGTGCTTTCTTGATAACCGGCTTATCTTCGCCGTGGCGGCGTTCGATGTTCATCATTTTGGTTATCGGCATACCGCCTGCAACCCATTCGTCCGCGGGCTTTGAAAGGTTTGAAATCTTGGAGAGATATCCGTTGTAGCCATACTGGATGAGCATAAATGCATTGTAACCGAGGCTGTAGCAATAGTCCGCATCAAAGTTTGACGGGAATGCGCATCTTCCTTCATAACCGAAGAAGTGGTGGAGCGGGGAGAACTTACCGCTATACTTTCCGTCCTTCTTGCGTGCGGCAAGCTTATCTGCGACGAGAGCTGAGAAAAGCTTTTCTGATTCGATAAGCGAAACCTGGACGTTGCCGTGCGGGTCGCGTTCTAAGAACAGCTGCTGCTGGATGCCCTGCGGGAGAATTGCGAATACTTCCATCGACTCTTTTGTGAGCCCGTTTTCAATGAATGCATATTTGTCTGCCCATGTCGGAAGTGCGTTAAAGTCATCTGCGCGGCTTCCGGCAAGAAGCTCGTTAATCTCAGCAATAAGAACTGAAAATTCCGGAACGAACTCGACAACGCCTTCGGGAATTATTGCAACGCCGAAGTTCATGCCTTTTGCGGCTCTGCCTGCTACGGAATCTGCAATGTAATCGGCAATCTGGGAAAGGGACATCTTCTTTGCGGCAACTTCTTCAGAGATAAGGCAGATGTTAGGCTGAGTCTCAAGTGCACACTCAAGAGCAACGTGGGAAGCAGAACGCCCCATAACCTTGACGAAATGCCAGTATTTCTTTGCAGAGTTTGCGTCTCTTTCAATGTTGCCGATAAGCTCGCTGTATGTCTTAGTTGCAGTGTCAAAACCGAAGGAGCACTCAATGTCTTCATTCTTGAGGTCGCCGTCAATGGTCTTCGGACAACCGATTACCTGTACTCCTGTGTTGTTTGCGGCAAAATACTCCGCAAGAACAGCGGCGTTGGTGTTGGAATCGTCACCGCCGATGATTACGATTGCCGTGATGCCGTGCTTTTTGCAGACATCAGCAACGATGGCAAACTGCTCGTTGGTTTCAAGCTTTGTTCTGCCGGAACCGATGATGTCAAAACCGCCGGTGTTTCTGTATTTGTTGATGTATTCATCATCAAAGATTATATAATCGTCCTCGATAAGTCCGCTCGGGCCGCCCTTGAAGCCGTAAAGAACGTTCTCGGGATTGGTGGATTTAAGCGCATCATAGAGCCCGCAGATAACGTTGTGACCGCCCGGTGCCTGACCGCCGGAAAGGATAACACCGACGACCTGACGCCTGTCCTCGGAAGTGTTCTGGCCTTTCTTGAAAACTATTTCCTTTTTTCCGTAGGTGTTGGGGAAAAGTGCTGCGATTTTCTCGCAATCTGCAACGCTTTTTGTTTCCGCACCCTCGGAAACACTGATTTCAGCGATGCCGCCGCGAAGCATCTGCGGAAGCTTCGGTGAATATTCATATCTTGCTTTCTGTAACGGTGAAATTTTCATCAGATATCTCTCCTGTCTGTTTATACATATGTTAGTATTGTAACACATTTTACCCGAATCGTAAAGATATATGTTCGAAAAAGAATTTTTCTGTATTGTGGAAATTTTTATGAAAACAGACGAAAGACCATCGGTGAAGTTGCCCGATTTGTCACAAAGTCTGCTTGAATTGACATTTAATAAAGGAATATAATAAGAAAGAACCGTAACAGGCGATTAAATCTACAAAAAATGTCCCGTGTTTTTAACAGGGAAAGAAATGGTGAGAAAGGAACATTCACAATGGAAAAGCTGGCAATTCACGGGGGAACACCCGTAAAAACAACTCCTTACGGAACGGCAAAGCGTTTCGGCAAGCAGGAACTTAAATATCTCGAAGAGGCACTTGAGCAAAACACCCTGTTCTACTGGAAGGGAAGCTTTGCAAAGCGCCTTTGCGCGAAGTTTGCAGAGCTTAACGGCGCAAAATTCTGCGCGGTAACAAGCTCCGGAACGAGTGCTATCCACACAGCCCTCGGCGCTTGCGGCGTAGGCCCCGGTGATGAGGTTATCACCTCTCCGATTACGGATATGGGAAGCGTTATCGGTATTCTTTATCAGAACGCAGTGCCGATATTTGCAGATCTTGATCCGAACTCATATAATATGACGGCAAAGTCTGTAGAGGAAAAAATTACAGATAAAACGAAGGCAGTAGTGGTCGTTCACCTTGCCGGTAACGCCGCCGAGGTTGATGAAATCGTCAAGGTATGCCACGACAAAGGCATTTATGTAATCGAAGATTGTGCACAGTCTTACTGCTGTGAATATAAGGGGAAATACGTCGGTACATACGGGGATATCGGTTGCTTCTCGCTTAACGATTTTAAGCACATTTCCGCAGGTGACGGCGGTATGATTATTACCGATAATGAAGAGCTTTATCATAAGGCAGTTATGTTTGCCGATAAAAACTATAACCGCTTTGGTGCGGATGTTGTGCGCAACTCCCCGCATGTTGCACCGAACTACCGTATGAGCGAGCTTGTTGCGGCGGTAGGTCTTGCACAGGTTGAAAAGGTTGAGGA
>JAFQVE010000033.1 GCA_017408185.1 Oscillospiraceae bacterium
CAACAACAATCGCGGCAGAATTCAGGTTCGCACTGCTGAAACCGGCGGTGCAAAGGTAACAGACAGCTTCGTTTCATATGAGAGCAATAATCCGGAGGTTCTTGAGGTAGATGATGCAGGTGTTATCGAGGCAATATCAGTCGGTGAAGCGACGGTAACAGCCACGGTCGGCAACGCTACACTTACTGCAAAGGTAAAGGTTTTTGAACAGGATCAGGAACTTTCCAACGCATTTGATGCAACAATAGAAAAGAATGTTTCTTACGATGCGCCGACAGTAACAGGCGTAACTGTAGATGGTGGCGTTATAAAATCAGCTAACAGCAACGGAACCTTCACCCTTACTGCAGATGCAGAAAAGAATGGTAACAAATTCCTTTATTGGGCAAAGGGCAATACTCTCGGAAAGAAGATTATCTCCTTCTCAAACGAGATTACAAACTATATGCCTGAGTCAAACGACAAAAATCATATTCTCATCGCAGTATACGAAGGTGATGTACCGGAGAAGGAAGAATGGTACAACGCAAACGGTCAGCGCATCGCAACGGATACAGCACCGGCGCTTCCGTCGATGGCAGGCTACGGCGAGGCTGAAGGTTGGGATGACTACACTGACAAGATCCACGTTGCAAGATATGCAAGCAAGACTCCGACAGCAGGCATTAACGTAACCGTAGTCGGTGAAAATACAAGAGGCGGCGGAACAAATCTTACTTACGGAGATTCCGTAACCTGCGAAGCAACAGGTGATAATTTTAAGTGTTGGACAAAGACCGGCATTAACGGAAAGCCCGAAATCGTAAGTGTGGAAAAGGTATACGAGTTCCAGGCATGGGAGACCTGCACAGTTACTGCACTATATCAGGATGATTTCACATACAAAGGCAACACGATGAAGATAATCATCGACACATTTACGGCAGGTAGCGAAAAGGCAGTTATGGCAGAGTTCATCGGCTTTGGCGACAAGGCAGTCGAAAAGGGTATTATCTGGAACAATACCAAGATTGCTATGACAAAGCCTGGAACACAGTTTACCTTGACAGGTGTAGCCGGAGATACGTTCACAGGGTATGCAATAGTTGATAACGGTGACGGAACTTACAACGCGGTTACCGACGGAAGTGTAACAATAGCAGAATAGCAAACAAACATCAGGGGGGAGGAGGACGGTTTTCTTTCCCCCCTCTTTTGTCGTTCCGGGTAATCCGAAGATTATCGTGCGAAAGCCTTCTGTTCGAGGGTAAGGGACACACCTCTACGATGCTCAGAATGACCAAAAAATGAACTGTAAAAAAGGAGTAGTATATGAGATTAAGTGGAAAACGAATAATATCGCTTCTGTTGTGCCTTGTCATGACCGTCGGACTTCTGCCATCGGTTCAGCTCTTCGCAAGTGCCACAGAAGTTCAGTATACATACAGCTTCAGTGCAGCTGATTATACTGAAAGCCCGGAGAAGATAATTCAATACACAGATAAATCCGGTAGTTCGGCTTCAATAACCGGCATTATCAATTATATCGGCCTACCGAGATATACTGATTATTCCTCGGATAATTACAGCGCAGGACAGCGAAACTGGAAATATCTCGGCATGTCTGAGAATGCATATACTGCATGGTCAAACGCCACCAGCAACGACGGACGTAATACCGCAGGCTTTCCGGCAGGAGGAATGCGTTTTGCGCCGCCTGCTGCAGGCGCGTGGGTTGCAGTTAAATTTCGCGTTCCTGAAGCAGGTATTTATAGGCTTTCGTATCAGACAATATTTGAAAAAGACAAGGCAGTAATAGGTCTTGCTTCAAAAGCAACTATCAGTATATTTCCCGGAAATACAACTGAGGCTGACATAAGAGCAAAAACCAATCAGACTCTTACCTCGGCAAATATGCTTGCATATAATAGTGTTGATTTTAACAATCCGACGGTTGGAAAAAGCGAGGAGCGCGCAATCGGGACAAGTGTAATTACCGCAAACAAAGCAGGCGAAGAGTTTGTTATAGCGTTTACGGGGCACTCAACGGAACATATAAGAGTCCGCAGCTTTAAGCTTACAAAGGTTTCTGATGAGCTTTTCCTCTCAGAGGATCAGGTCGTTCTCGGGGAAGGTGAAACCAAGACTGTCACTGCTTCATTGAAAAGCAATACTGTATTAAAGGCGTTTGGTGCATCTTATGAGATCGGAAGCACAGACGTTGCAACAGTCAGTGCGGCAGGAAAGATTACCCCGGTTTCCGCAGGCTGGACAACGCTTACTGCAAGAATAGGTGATGCGACAAAAACAATAGCAGTTGGCGTAAAAGACTCAAGCGGTTCTGTTCCGGGAGAAAAGCCGAAATTAGAGCCCGATCCGTCTTTTCCTTATGAGTTTATTCACAAGGGCGAGAGCGTAAAAATAGAAAATGCAAGCTCCGCTTATACTTACTCATCATCAAAGCCCGAGGTTGCAACGGTATCCGCTGACGGTGTCGTTACGGCAGAAGCACTTGGCAGAACAGCGGTGACCGCAAAGAAGGACGGAGAAGAGGATATAGTCTTTGAAATCGCTGTTGTCGGCGAAAACCTTATCAACCGCAACGGAATTGACCACGGCCATTTTGAAAACGGAATTTACTTTTCGGATGGCTCTGATGCCAAAGACAAGAATGACAGTTTCTGGGAAGCAACGCGCCGAAGTGATCCGGAAGCTGCGAATTACCTTGAATACATATTTGATTTTGCATATGAAGACATTCTTATTCCGGGAAGAGCGAATAAGGTAAAGGGCATAAGGTTTTCCTTTGATGGAAATGCACCGGTTGACCCGAAGAGAAACAGAGTATCTCTTGTTGTTCAGCCTCCGAAATCGAAGCAGGCAACGGCGGGGGATAACCACGGAATGATAATTGCCGAGCCGGGGAAGATGTATGAATTTACCGGCTGGACAGCAGCGGAAAACACCGAGGTTCTCGGTGATATGTGGAATACAATTGCATTTTTCAATCTTGGAGAAGACGGAAAAACCTATACGGAATTTTACGGACAGAGCATTAAGCCGTGGGACGGAAAGAGCGGAAACCAGCCGTGGCAGATGTTTAACACCTTCCCGGTAATTATTGACAGCTCTGTTTACAATAACGTGTATATGCGCCCCGTAATGCAGTCGGTAAGTGGAACGAAGATCGGAGACATCGTTGCGACGGAGTTCTCCGTCCACGAGGTTGTGTATGACAGTATGGAATTGTCGGCAAGTAAGACGGAGATTGAGGCAAGCGAGACAACCACGCTTTCCGCAAAGCATTTTTCAAATACGGGTAATGCGATAAAGCAGATTTCAAATAAAAAGCCGGTTGATGCAGTTGTTCCTGTAACATATGAAAGCGACAATACAGATGTTGTCCGCGTTATGGATGACAACGGAACGATAATCGGTGTCAGCGACGGTACGGCAACGATAACCGCAACGGCAACAATTTGCGGAGTTACGGTTTCTGAAGATATCGAAATAAAAGTATCCGGAGGAACCCGTCCCGAGTTTATAGGAAGTATGGAGCTTGCAATACAGGGAGAGAGTATTTATCCCGCATCTTATGCAACCACAGTTCTCACTGTAAAAAACGAGAACGGCGAGGCGATGACGCTTGAAGCGGACGAGCTGACGTATGAAAGTTCGGATACCGAGGTTGCAACGGTTACCTCCAACGGCGTTATCCGCGCGAAGACTGCGGGAGAAGCC
>JAFQVE010000270.1 GCA_017408185.1 Oscillospiraceae bacterium
GGTCTTTGGCGGAACTAACGATTTCGGTCATGGTGATGCTCCAATAGGTGAGTTTTCGGACAGAACCCCAGCCACTTTCTACGGTGCATGCCACGATCTTTTTACAAGGCTGATTGAAAAATATCCCGGTAAGCCGATTGTAATTATGACTCCGCTTCACAGGTCGAATGAGGATGAGGTGCGCGTAAAGCACGGAGTGAGCGTAACATTAAAAACGTATGTAAATATAATCCGCGAGGTTGCGGAATATTATTCGCTTCCCGTATGCGATATGTACAAAAATTCAGGATTGCAGCCGAGAGTTCCCATTATTCAGGAAAAGTTCATCAAGGACGGGCTTCATCCCAATGATGACGGCCACGCTATAATAGCAGAAAGGCTCGGCGCATTTCTGGAAAATTTATAAAAAACGCGCAAAGGGGTATACCCCTTTAGCTTGTACCGATGTACAAGCTAAAGCTGCCTAAGCGGATATTTCTTGTTTTAAACAAGTTTATATATAAAATATGTAAAAATTTGGAGGAGTACAAAATGAGAAAGATTATTTCGGCAATTTTAGCAATTGTGATGTGCGTGTCAATGATGGGAGGAATATCGGTTTCAGCGGAGGAGACAAGACCGAATGGGCAGTACGATTTTATAACTTGCTTAGACACGGATGGAAAAGGCTCTATATATGGCGTTGTTAAGGGTGATGGATATACTAGCGGCTTCGACATAACCAGTGTTACCGACTATGGTGCACACGGATGGAAAGGTATGGGGGTAGATTTAAATGGAACGTATAGTATGCGTTATGCTCAGTTTAGTAACAGTGGCATACAGATTAGACATAGCTATACTGGCGTGACTGAAATTTCAGGTGATGTCCGCGTTGCGGTCTTACTTAAAGCTCCGGAAGCTGGCTCTTACTTGTTGGAGACAAATATCGGCACCTCTTATGAGGGTATAAACATATATGTGGGGGAATATAAGAATGACGTAATTCCGGATGCCACCAATGTAATAGCAGGCTTGAACGGATATATGTCATCAAAGAATTATGTCGGAGAATGTATTGGAAATACTACTGGTTTTTCGCAAGGAAAGCTTTCATCTTGGGATTCGACAAAGAAATATATATACAGTGATGGTGAAACGCCGATAGTTCTTCTTCTTGACGTTCCTGATACTGCGGCTACCGGTAAGGAAACCGACGCAGTTCTTCGTTCCGTATATCTTACATCAAGCTCTAGTACACCGGTTCTCCAGGTCGGAAATACAGAGCTTGAAGTGGGTGAGACGTCTGAGCTTGATGTAAGAATCGGCAGTAAAGCCAACGTAAACATGTTTGTCAATGATTTTATTAACTTTTCTGTTAAAGACGGATCTTCGGATGTTGTAACTGTTGATGAAGATGGCGTCGTAACGGCACATGCTCCGGGTACCAAGACCATTGTTATAAAGGTTGGGGATACTGAATTTGAGCAGGACTTTACTGTAAAGGCAGCAGATGCTCCCAAGACATATTATTTCCGTTATGCACAGTCAACGAATTCCTTTGTTGGTGTAGATGCAAATAAATATACCGGTAATAGTGCAGTATTTGTAAAGGATTTTGCTAACCACGACTGGAAGTTCTTCGGATTTAGCACGAATGCGGAAGGATATGAGGATGATGGAAACTACTTCCGTTTTGCACAGATGGATCAAGATGATTTAACGTTAAGAGAAGGATATGCTTCTGGTGGCACTACATATATTGAGTCTCTTCCGTATATAGAAACGGGCTTTGAACTTGAGGCACCGCAAAAAGCAGGTTTCTATCAGATTTCAATGAAAACAAACACTTGCTACAGATGGTTCTACACGGGGCCGAAGGTTGATGGCTGGAATGATATTGAGGATTATATAGATAATCCAAGGATTTTGGACGAGGAGGGTAATGATACCATTAATAATGATAATGACGCACATTTTGTTGCACAGACTTCACCGGCGGATGATTATTCGGTAAGCATCGATTATCCGCGACTTGTCTATAGCGATGGAACGACACCTATGTTCCTTGGGTTCAATCTTTCAAAAGGGAAAACTATGAACTTGTTTTCCTACACTCTCACGCCTGTATCAGGTGGTGCAGAGCTTGAAATTGAAGATGCGGTTCTCGGAATAGGTGAGACAACAAAGGCGAATATATACGTTGGAGAAAACACGCTTGTTAACAGCTTTGTTGAAAATGGGTATGAATCAAGCAACGCTTGCGTAACTATTGATGAAAACGGTAATATAGTTGCAAATTCTGTCGGTACAGCAACCATTACGGCAACAGTCGGCGATGAGAGCTATACCGCAACCGTTACGGTTTACGAAGATGATCCGGAACTTAAAACAGCTTTTACTCATAACGAGCGGGATGATAGCTACACCTACGTTGCGCCTTCTATGACCGGTCTGATAATAGGCGGAAAGACTATTAATGCAGATGAGAACGAAGATGGTTCATATGATATTGAAGCACCGGAAAAAGATAAAGACGGGGATAACTTCCTTTACTGGGCAAAGGGTATGGAAACAAGGAAGAAAATAGTTTCCTTCGA
>JAFQVE010000271.1 GCA_017408185.1 Oscillospiraceae bacterium
ATATGCATCGTCCTCGCCGCCCTTCCATTGGATGATGGTATAGTTTGCATCTGCTTTCCCGAGCTTGATTTTCGTTACATCTTCTCTATCATCCTTGGGCTTTGTGAATTCATGGAATATCCAGTTGCGCGTCAGTGTGTATTCGGTAAAGTCCGTAAGATGTGTGTAATTGTCATCGGTATACACGCCCAATCTCGGCTCTATCACAAAGCTGTTGCCTGCCGCAGCCGCCGGCTCGGGAACCGTTATTTCAACATCATCGGTGAAATATTCGCCACCGCGCGCACTCACCCTTGCGCGCACTTTAGCAGTTCCCGGCTTTTGTGCAATAACCGAAAGCTTGTCATCGGAAAGCTTCAGCACCCCTTTCTCGCTTTCTTCGGATATCTCAATCTCAAGAATGTCACCGTCTGCAACTACGGTGCGGTTGAGAAGCTCTATCCCTGCGGAAAATTCTGCAGCATTTCCTATTTCCAAAACATCATCGGCATACAAATGTGCTTTCCATATTTTATAATCGTTGTCTACCGTAACTTCAAGCTCTTTTGTCAATATCACTCCGTTAATGACGACGGTTGTCACAACGGTGCCGGAGCCTTCCGAAAGAGCTGCAACTCCGTCTCCGTTATCGTTTATTTTTATAACATCCTCAGAGCCCGACTTAACCTCGTGATATATATAAGCATTGTCAAGCGAGATTTCAATTCCGTCTTCGTTTGTTACCTTTATCACATCAAAGAGAATTTCTTCGTTTTCGGCAAGCGTTCTTGTTTTTGCACGCATTTCAGTCGCAAGCGAGAGCTGCGGGCCGCTTCCGCGAAGTGTTACTGCCTGCAAAAAGTTTGAAGCTCTTCCTGTTTTTCCGCTGACAGCTTCAATTATCATAAGATATTCGGAAAAACCATTCTCAAGCTCTTCTGCATCAAACACCTCTGCCGTAAAAGTGCCGGTAAACGGCACGTTTCCGGTGTAACCCTTGTTGGATGCGGTATTTTCATCGCAAAAGTCGGTGTGTGAGATGCGTGTCCCCTCGTTTTTGTATTTATCTATATTTTGTATTATATGGTCATAATTCATCTCGGCCGAGAACGGAACCATATATATGTCAACAGCACCCGCATTGTCTGCACGGTATCCGGAAACGTCTACGGCATATTTCCCTTCCGACGGAACCTTTACCTTGAATGCGTACCATTCTCCTATACCTAAGTTAAGATTGGTGTCTAATCTGTTCTTGGCGGGGTTGTTTTGTGTGGCAAGATAGCGATTAAGTGAATCCGCGGCAGATGCAGTGCCGGCAAGCAGTCCCCACGGGCGCTCTGCACCGTAATCTCCGTAGACATACCCTTCATACTGCTCTTTAGAAATGGGGTCCGCCCTTTTAGTAACATTTATTGCCATTGAGTCAGCTGTATCCTCATATGCACCCTGATAAAACAGATATTCGGCATCAACGCCGCAATATGCGTCATCAGGAATAACAGAAATTTCTACATCGGCATATTTTGAAATACCCGCAAGAGTGCCGGTGACGCGTACTTTTGCTTTTCCG
>JAFQVE010000272.1 GCA_017408185.1 Oscillospiraceae bacterium
ATATATATTATGAAGCATATAACAATTTATACCGACGGCAAGAACTGCTGACGCAGTTTTGCAAGATGTCCCCACTCGCTCGCCGCTAAAGCGGCAACCGCTCGGGGATGACAAACACGCGCCGTCGGCGACAAAGACGGAACATTGCAATAGCTCAAATATTTCAAAGGATATATATTATGAAGCATATAACAATTTACACCGACGGCGCGTGTTCCGGCAATCCCGGACCGGGCGGTTGGGGGGCAATACTTGAATACAACGGAATAGAAAAGGAAATGTCCGGCGGTGAGGCGGATACCACAAACAACCGTATGGAATTAACAGGCGTTATCTCCGCGCTCTCTGCTCTCCGTGAGCCGTGTTCTGTCTCGCTTTACACCGACAGCAAATATATTGTTGACGGAATAAATCAGGGCTGGGCAAAAAAATGGAGACAAAATAACTGGATGCGAAACAAAAAGGAAAAAGCATTAAACCCCGATTTATGGGAAAAGCTTTTAAACCTTCTTGATATACATGACGTGACCTTTATATGGGTTAAAGGTCACGCTACAAACCCAAAAAACAACCGCTGTGATGAGCTTGCGGTTGCACAAAGTAAGAAAAACAGTATACAAAATGTATAAAAGCAAATTTATTTTCCAAGGAGGAATACAAATGATATACGCAGACAACTCGGCTACAACGCGCACAAAGCCGGAGGTCTTGGATAAAATGCTTCCGTATTTCACTGAGCATTACGGTAATCCGTCAAGTCTTTATGCCTTTGCGTATGATGCAAAGCGCGCTGTTGAAAATGCACGCGAGGAAGTTGCAAAGGTAATTGGCGCGCGCGGAAAGGAAATTTTCTTCACAAGCTGCGGGAGCGAATCCGATAACTGGGTGCTGCGCGGAGTTACATCAAAGCTTCGTGACAAGGGAAATCACATAATTACCTCGTGCATAGAGCATCCGGCGATTATGGAAACCTGCAAGCAGCTTGAAAAACAGGGTATAAGAGTTACGTATCTTCCGGTTGATGAGTACGGCTCGGTTTCTGTTGACGACCTTAAAGCTGCGATATGTGATGAGACAATTCTCATTTCAATTATGACTGCGAATAACGAAATAGGAACAATCCAGCCGATACGCGAAATTGGTGCCATAGCAAAGGAAAAAGAAATCTTTTTCCACACAGATGCTGTTCAGGCATATGGGCATATTCCGATAAACGTTGACGAGATGAATATTGATTTTCTCTCGCTTTCCGGTCATAAAATCGGTGCACCGAAAGGAATAGGCGCTCTTTACATCCGCTCCGGAATCCGCATTGACAACTTGATTTACGGCGGAGGGCAGGAAAAAAGACGCCGCGCCGGAACGGAAAATGTTCCGTATATCGTTGCGTTGGGAGAGGCGGCACGTCTTGCAAATGAACATATGAGCGAAAACATTGCCCGCCTTACAAAAATGCGTGATGCGCTTATTGAGAGAGTTCTCAAAATTCCGTATACACGGCTTACAGGGCATCCGACAAACCGTCTCCCAGGTCTTTGCAGTATTGTAATTGAGGGAATCGAGGGTGAGGCATTGCTTCTTAATATGTTCAATGAGGGAATATGTGCAAGCTCCGGCTCTGCATGCTCATCCGGCTCACTTGACCCGTCACATGTTCTGCTTTCAATAGGGCTTCCGCATCATATTGCGCACGGTTCTCTCCGTCTTTCTCTCGGTGAGGATAATGCAGAGGGAGATGAAATTAAGATTGCAGAAGCAGTTGAGAAGGTTGCGGCAAAGCTTCGTGCAATGAGTCCGGTCTGGGAAAACGGGAAACCGGTCTGGGAAGAATAAGAAAGGAGTTTTATATTATGTATAGCGAAAAGGTACTTGACCATTTTTCAAATCCGCGCAACGTCGGCGAGCTTGAAGGCGCAAACGCTATCGGGCAGGTCGGCAACTCAAAGTGCGGTGATATCATGAAAATGTATATGAAGATTGACGAGAACGACATTATAACCGATGTAACGTTCAAAACATTTGGTTGCGGTGCGGCAGTTGCAACAAGCTCTATGGCAACCGAGATGGTAAAGGGCAAGAGCATTGAAGAGGCACTTACCCTTACAAACAAAGCTGTTGCAGAGGCACTTGACGGACTTCCGCCGGAGAAGCTTCACTGCTCCGTGCTTGCGGAAGAGGCGATAAAGTCTGCAATTGCAGACTACTATAAGCGTCAGGGAAAGGATCCGGGCAAGCTCGGTCTCTGTGACGGCAACTGCGAAAACTGCTGCTCACATAATAAGTAAATTTCGTGCTTGACAAAAGCCGAAAATATGGTATACTAAAAATAGAAAAAGGCTACCGGCAGACGGTTAGCCCTCAGAATTAAACTAATCTAAAAGTTTTAGACCGCTTGCTTCCAGGCTCGGCGGTCTAATTCTTTTTTATTGCAATGATAGTATAAAAAACAATAATCAAAATTACTGTTATGTACTCCATTTAACATCCCTCCATTCAGAGGGCAAGAGTTAACCGCCTACCGTATGTTGGTAGCCTGTCGGAAAAGTCTGACATATATATTTTAGCATATGTTATTCCGGATATCAATAAAAAAGCTTTACAAAACGAATAATTTGTGTTATTATAAAGATGCCAAACTAACTGAATAAAAAAAGAAATTGGGAGTTTTTTTATTTTCAAGGTAGCTTTATGCTCTTTTTTACTCATATCGTTTTTAGGTTTGTAAAAAATGCAAACTCTATTGGGCGATATTGAGTAATCTTGGTAATTATTCCAATTTCTGTTCAGGTTAGTTTGGCGACTATCGGAGTTTGCGTTTTTGTGCGTCTGCTTCGGTAGGCGCATTTTTTATTTATCTTCGGTTACCACACTTTTTGATAAAGTCACCACAACCACACAACCCGCCAAGGAAGAAATTCCGCGGCGGGTTGTGTGGTTAAATTATTATTTACGATATATATTTCCATGGGTTGGTGTATCTGCCGTTTACGTGAACTTCAAAGTGGCAGTGCGGGCCGGAACTGTTTCCGGTGCTTCCCATTTTTGCAATCTGCTCGCCCTTTGCAACTTTTTGCCCGACGGAAACAAGAACCTTTGAGTTATGGGCATAGTAGGTTTCAATACCGTTGCCGTGGTTAATTACAACGAGATAACCCCAGCCTCCGCGCTTCCAGCCTGCCCATGTTACCGTGCCGCCGTCTGCCGCGGAAATACGTGTGCCGTGCTTTGCTGCAAAGTCAACACCTTTGTGCATGCTGCCCCGGCGCATACCGTAGTTTGAAGAGATAATTGCACCGCGTACCGGGCGGGAAAGCTTGCCGGTTGCCATTGTCTTCGGGCGGGCTTTTGTTCCGACCTGAACAACCTTTGTTACCGGTTGCTGCGTTACCGAGCTTGAAATAATGTCACGCTTGGTTTCTTTGTTGTCTACATAAGTTACATCGGCAACAACCTTGCGCGTACCGACACTGCCTTGCGTTACGACCTTTTTAGTACCCTTGTAAAGAGAATCCGTCTCAACGGTTTTTGTTTCATACGGAATTGTTTCCGTATATTCAACGCGTCTTACAGCTTCAACGGAAAGGAAGGGAATTTCGCGTCCGACCGTGACCTTTTTTCCGGCACGAAGCTTATTTGAGCGAAGTCCCGGATTGAGCTCAAGGAGGTCTTCACGCGTCATACCGTTTTTCTTTGCGATAGAGTCAAGCGTGTCACCGTACTCTATGGTATATTCGCGCGTTGAATGGATTTTCGAAGTAAGCTTTTCGCGGATTTCGTCATATGAAATGAGCTTTGAGGCATCTACGTATCTTTTTGATATGCTTACATCCTGTGCAAAGTGCGCGCGGACGTTGGGATCGTTGTGATAAAGAAGCTCGTCAATCATATTCTGGAGAGTTTCACGGTTGCGGCTTGCACCGATAACCTCACCGTCAACAGTGAGCGCATAAAGCTCCGAAACCTCTTTGATGTTAGAAAAGAAGAACGAGCTTAGCGCTTGCTTTGAAAGAACCTTTTCTCGGGGAACAATGCCAAGTTCAAAACGCACATTTGAGGATACGCTGTACGGGCGCTCCAATATTTCGCTTGCACGCGCCTCGACAAAAGAAAGAGCCTCGTTGTATTCATCACGATTATAAACATAGCCGAGTTCCTTGCCGTCAACGGTAATCTTAACACCAACGCTGTAAAGCGTGGATGCAATAAGAAGAAACGTTACCGCGAGAACAACAGAAACAAGGGCAAAACGGTTTGCACGAAACTGAGAAAGCCAAACAGTTGCGCGGTGAGAAAGACAGCGAAGCTTAATCCGCGCTTCACCGAGAAAAGAGGATGCTGCGCTTATCGCCGCCACGGCATAAACAGAGGAGGGGGAGAGAACGCGCGAAAGAAAGAACGTCCAGAAAATGACGGAAGCGTGGATGACCTTTGAAAAGGCAAAGGAAAACGCTTCATATAAAACGGCGAGAATACCGAAAATAAAATCAGCTATTTTGTTTTTATCCGACGCAAACGACGGGACAGCCGGGCTGTCACAGATCGCTGCGTCAAAGCTTTGCTGTGCATCTCTTTCCAAGCATCTCACTCCTTTTGAACATAAAGATATCGGTTACAAACCGGTTACAAAGTAATTACATTATAGCGTACTTTTTGTTTTATGTCAACCCTTTTCAGAATTGTTTACAATTTTTTTAATAGCCAAAACCCGCCATTTTCCGCGCTTTAAATAAAAATCACCGCCGGAGAAAACTCCGACGGCTTTGTAATCAAAAGTGAATTAAATTAATAATTTGTTTTTAAAAGCTCGAAATATGCCTGCGGATGAGCGCAAACAGGGCAAAGCTGGGGAGCACCGTTGCCAACGTGAATGTGACCACAGTTGGAGCACTGCCAGACAACGTCACCCTCGCGGGAGAAGACGGCACCTGTTTCGATATTTGAGAGAAGCTTTCTGTATCTTGCTTCATGCTCTTTTTCGATTTTGCCTACTGCTTCAAAAAGATATGCAATTCTGTCAAAGCCCTCTTCCTTTGCGGTCTTTGCCATATTCGCATACATATCCGTCCACTCATAGTTTTCGCCGTCTGCGGCATCCTTGAGGTTTACGGTTGTTGCGGGGATTTCTTCGTCATGGAGAAGCTTAAACCAAAGCTTTGCATGCTCTTTTTCGTTGTTTGCAGTTTCAGTGAAAATAGCGGAAATCTGCTCATAGCCTTCTTTTTTTGCCTTGGAAGCATAGTATGTATACTTATTTCTTGCCTGACTTTCTCCGGCAAATGCCTCCCAGAGGTTTGCCTCTGTCTTTGAACCCTTTAAATTCATGTTAAAAACTCCTCTCAAAATGAAAATTGGTATTTACTTTTGACCAAAAATATAATATCATATATTTGAAATATTGTCCAGTGTTAAAATTTAAAATCGGGAGAAAAACGTGAAAAAAATTCATGCTGACATAAGAATACACGGAATAGTTCAGGGCGTCGGTTTTCGTCCCTTTGTGCATAAAATTGCGCGAGGGCTTTCGCTTTCGGGTACGGTATGCAATACCTCTTTTGGCGCAGAGGTTTCACTTGAGGGATGGGAGCACGATATAGACTCTTTCTGCAGCGAGATAAAGCACAACGCCCCGCCTCTTGCGCTTATAGAAAAGGTGGATATAAAAAAGAGCGACACTCTTTGCGGATTTTCCGGTTTCTGCATTGTGGAGAGCGAGAAGGGAAAAGTTCGGAGAACTCTTATCTCTCCGGATATAGCTGTGTGCGATGATTGCCTGAGCGAGCTTTACGATAAATCAGACCGCAGATATCGCTATCCGTTTATCAATTGTACAAACTGCGGTCCGCGCTTTACCATAACGCGTGATATTCCGTATGACCGCAAAAATACTACAATGGCACCGTTTTCAATGTGCCGGGACTGTGAAAAGGAATACGGTGATATAGCAAACCGCCGCTATCACGCCCAGCCGGATTGCTGTGAGGTATGCGGACCTCGTCTTTTTCTTCTTGACAGTGACGGGAAAGAGCTTTCCGGAGATGCAATCCTGCTTGCGCGGGAAAGAATCCTGCGCGGGGAAATTGTTGCGGTTAAGGGGCTTGGCGGGTATCATCTTGCCTGCCGCGCAGATGATGCAGAGACAGTGCACCGTCTGCGTGAAAGAAAAAAGCGGGATGAAAAGCCGTTTGCCATAATGTGCCGTGATGTTGGAACGGCGGAATGGTTTGTTGAGCTTTCAGAGGAAGAGAAAAGCCTTCTCACCTCGCCACAGCGGCCGATTGTCCTTCTTAAAAAGAGAGAAAAGAGTTCTTTTTTGCATATAAGCGAAAATTCACGTCTTGGCATTATGCTTCCGTACACTCCGATGCATTATCTTTTGCTTGAGGATGAGCTTTCCTGCGTTGTAATGACAAGCGCCAACATTTCTGATTTTCCGATTGTATATAAGGATGATGTTGCACTGAAAGCTCTTTCCGGCATTGCGGATTTCTTTCTTTTGCACAACCGCGAGATTCACACACGCTGTGATGATTCGCTTATGTGGGTGTATGATAAAGAGCCGTATTTTGCACGACGAAGCCGCGGATATGTACCGTATCCGGTAACGCTTACAAGGGAGATTGTACCTGTTCTTGCGTGCGGGGCAGAGCAGAAAGCCTCGTTCACGCTTACGCGCGGACATCATGCGTTTCCGTCACGTCATATCGGCGACCTTAAAAATCTTGAAACATTAGAGGATTTTGAAGAACAAACAGCGCATTTTGAGAATATATTTGATACAAAACCAAGCGTTTTAGCGTGCGATATGCATCCTGATTATATGTCGTCGGCGTATGCACAAGAGCGTGCGGAAAAGCAAAAAATTCCGCTTGTGCGGGTGCAACACCACCACGCACATATGTGCGCCTGTATGGCGGATAACGGGTTTGACGGCGAGTGCATCGGTATCATCTGGGACGGCACGGGATATGGCACCGACGGAAAAATATGGGGAGCGGAGTTTCTGGCCGGCTCTTTTTCGGGTTTCCGGCGGCTCGGAAGCATCCGTCCGATAAAGCTTCTGGGGGGCGACCGGGCATCAAAAGAAATTTCACGCATCGCCGCATCACTTATGCTCGATGCCGGGCTTGAGTGTGATGACGCCGTTGCAGAAAGAATACTCCAAAGCGGCATAAACTGTCCCGCAGTGACAAGCATGGGGCGGCTTTTTGACGGAATTGCTGCAATTCTCGGTATACGGGAGCGGGTTTCTTACGAAGGTCAGGCGGCAACGCTTTTTGAAGCAATGGCAGATGAGAATGAGCGCGGGGATTACCCGTATGAA
The DNA here is from genome assembly GCA_017408185.1 of Oscillospiraceae bacterium. The sequence continues at coordinate 7,322 of JAFQVE010000272.1, forward strand.
ATAACAGAAAAAGACGGAATGTATGTTTTTGACTGGCGCGAAATGATTTGCGGGATTGTGCGCGATAAAGAAAACGTGCGCGATATCGGCAAAATATGTGCGGCGTTTATGAACACTCTCGTATCCTTCGCCGTAGAAATGGCAAAAAAAATCGCGTCAGATACGGGAATCAGAACCGTTGCGCTCTCCGGCGGAACATTCCAGAATATGTATTTGCTGGAAAGGCTTCATCCGGCACTTGAAAAAGCAGGCTTTAAGGTTCTTGTGCATCATCGCGTGGCGGCAAATGACGAGGGAATAAGCCTTGGTCAGGCACTTGTTGCCGCGCATTCCCGATAAAAGTAAAATAAAGAAGAGGTAATTTTAAAATGTGTCTTGCAATACCGCTTAAAATAACAGAAATCAACGGAAACGAAGCCGTGGGAGAGAGAAGCGGCGTGCGGAGAAAAATCCGTCTTGATTTTATAGAAAATCCAAAGCTCGGAGAATATGTAATTGTTCATGCCGGGTTTGCGATAGAGCGCCTTGGTGCAGAGCAGGCGCAGAAGAGCATCCGCGCCGCCGAGGAGGTAGAAAATGAGCTTGGAAAACTTTAATCCGACAGAAATCCTATCCGAAATCTCCCGGATGGAATTACCGCAGCTCAACCTTATGGAGGTTTGCGGAACACACACAATGGCAATTGCAAAATCCGGTCTTCGTTCCTCTCTTCCCGAAAACGTAAAGCTTCTCTCTGGGCCGGGGTGTCCCGTATGCGTTACGCCGTCAGGCGTGATTGATGAAATTCTCGCACTTGCAATGCGTTCGGATGTGATAATTGCAACCTACGGAGATATGATAAAGGTTCCCGGAAGCGTTCACGGCAAAAGCCTTGCGAGCGTACGCGCACTTGGTGCGCGAGTAGAGGTGGTGTATTCACCGCTGGATGCTGTGGCTCTTGCGGAAAAGAATAAGGGAGATGAGGTTGTTTTCCTCGGTGCGGGTTTTGAAACAACGGCACCGGGAACCGCTGCGGCAATCGGCGCCGCAAAGGACGGGGGAATAACGAACTTTTCCGTGCTGTCTATGCTGAAAACCGTAGAGCCTGCTCTTCGTGCACTTATCGCACAAGAGGATTTTGCCGTTTCCGGATTTCTTTGCCCCGGGCACGTTGCAACGGTTATCGGCGCGAATGCGTTTTCATTCCTTGCAGAGGAATATAACATACCGTGCGTTGTCGGCGGCTTTGAGCCGCGTGAGATTCTCGACGCGGTTTACCGCTTGCTTTTGCAGATAAAGAGCGGCAAGGCGCGCCTTGAAAATGCATATCCAAATGCCGTCAGGGCAGAGGGAAACCCGCTTGCACGAAAAATTATGGAAAAATATCTCATGCCGCGAACAGACATCTGGCGCGGGCTTGGTGAGATTCCGATGAGCGGGCTGTGCTTACGCGAAGAATATTCTGATTTTGATGCCGAGCGCAAATTTGCAATTACTTATAAAAACACAGAGGACACAGGTGCGTGCCGGTGCGGAGATGTTATCTGCGGACGGCTTTCACCGCGTGAGTGTCCTATGTTCGGAAAGGCGTGTACACCGGAAAACCCGGTCGGCCCGTGTATGGTATCGGGAGAGGGTGCGTGCGCCGCAATGTACAAATATATGTAACACATGAAAAAAAGAAGGTTTGCTTCACACATATTCTGAGGCTTGCCGAAGAATCTCATAATCAAAAGAAACGGAGCGAAAACCATGGACGAAATAATAACTCTTGATTACGGTAGCGGAGGGAAAAAAACCTCCGAGCTTATAGATAATCTTATCGTAAAAAATTTAAGTAACAGCGCGCTTTCCGCGCTTGGCGACGGAGCAGTGCTTCAAGGCGCGGAAAAGCTTGTTTTTTCTACCGACAGCTTTGTTGTATCTCCATGCTTTTTTCCGGGCGGGGATATCGGAAAGCTCTCCGTTTGCGGTACCGTAAACGATGTTGCAATGTCGGGAGGTATTCCGAAATACTTAAGCCTTTCGTTTATCATTGAAGAAGGCTTTGCAACTGGAGATCTCGAAAAAATCATTCTTTCAATTAAAAAAACCGCCGAAAAGGCGGGTGTTTCTGTCGTTACGGGTGACACAAAGGTTGTCGAGCGCGGACGCGGTGACGGTATATATATAAACACAGCGGGAATAGGCTTTCTCGCTCATAACAATCTTTCGCCGAAGAATATCCGTGAGGGGGACAAGCTTATCATTTCCGGCACTGCGGGGGATCACGGCGCGGCGGTAATGCTTGCGCGCGAGAAAAGCCTTGTGGAAAGCGAGATTTTGTCTGACTGCACTCCTCTTGCTGCGCTTTCGCAGAAGCTTTATCCGCTGGGAGAAAGCCTTCGCGTCTTGCGTGACCCCACCCGCGGCGGTGTTGCTACAACGCTTTGTGAGTTTGTGGAGGGAACCGGTCTCACAATAGAGCTTTACGAGCGCGATATTCCCGTGCGCGATGATGTTTCGGCGGCGTGCGAGATTCTCGGTCTTGACCCGCTTTACTGCGCGTGTGAGGGCAAGCTTTTGTGCGTTGTATCTTCTGAGTGTGCAGATGAGGCACTTTCGATTATGCGAAGTACCGAAGAGGGAAGAAATGCCGCAATAATCGGAGAGGTAACGGCATCGCGCCCCGGACGCGTGCTTGTGCATGGCGAGCTTGGAACGCGCATTGCCGCAAAGCTTAGCGGCGCGCTTCTGCCGAGAATATGCTGATGAGGAAGATTGAGAAAATTTGCCTTTTATGATATTAAACTATGGCTTTTGATTTCCTGTTCATTCTTTTTAAAATCATTTGAAGTTTAGGTATATTATATCGCAATACTACCGTCGGCAGTATATTCAAAAACAAATTAACTACCGCGACGGGTAGTGCAATCGAAAATGCACAAACATTCGGTATAAACAACATTGGTAAAAAGCCAATTGGATAGGACAATCTGTGAGTGAGCACGCCTTTATTACATTCGATAATAAATCTTTCTATGTACTCAGGACTGCTTGGGCTTGCCAAATTCTTTTTACTAAAGCCACTCAGACCGCCAAGCTCCCATACTTTGTCCTTCCAACTGCGCACCTTTATTTTTTTGTAAAGTGTTTTTTCAAACTCTGATACGTTGTATAATGGATTTTCGGTACCAAAAAGTTTATCCGGCATCTTGTTTATGATAATGGCGATAAGCCCATCAAGCGCAAATTGCAAAGAAGTGCACACAACTGCTAAAATGATTATATTATACCAAGCGGCAGTGCCTGATATTATGTTTATTACCGATATGATAAACATTGCAATACCAATTACTATCAGATAAAATTTCATAACGTACTGTACTCCAAAGGCTTCCCGTAAAATTCTTCATAGGTCTTAACCCAAGCATTGTAATTTTTGTTTTTCATATCATTTTTCGCTTCGCCTCGTGAAAGGGTTTTATCGGGATAGATAGCCGGTAATATGTGAAGCGTATATTCCTGAACAGGAAATCCGTCACCGTCAAGATGGTCGCTGTCTTGCATTGTAATGAATATTGGTACAACCGGTGCGTTGTTTCTTACCGCAAGTGAAAATGCACCGTCCTGCATCGGACGAGGCTTTTTGTAGTTCCACCACATACCTTGCTCAGGATATATGAGTATCGTTTCGCCACGCTTTAAAAGTTCGGCAAACGCCTTCATAAACTTCACCATTGTTGCTTTTTGGCTTGACAGCGGCAACGTGTTGCAATGTCTCATAAAAAGTCCAAAGGGTTTCGGTGGGTTGGTATAGTTTCCTTCACGAATAACCTTGTAAAGCATTTTGCCGTTCATATAATCACGAAGTGCAACCCATACTGCATAGTTGTCGGTGATGCTGAAATGATTACAGGTAACAATCTTACCGCCTTTAACTGCGGAAAAATTTTCAATACCACGAACCTCTTTTATAATTAGCTGTCTATCAGCTATCATTTTATCAAAGAACCTTGCGCCAAATATATTAGCTATCTTATTCTTTATTTTATTTGAAAATTTCTCATTCAGATAATCAATTTTATCCGGCATAAGCGGATAGGTTTCGGGATCATCTTCAATATCAAGATGCCACAGTTCCTGTTTTTCAAGTTCTGCAATTCTTTTGATAAGTTCTAATTTATGAGCAGCTTTCTCCATAAGCTTATCCTCTTACGCTGAGCTTCTTGGCGAAGGTATTATCGGACGCAACGATTCTGTTTGCGTGTAAAAGAATCTCCTTTGCCATCGTATCGCCCGCAGCTTTCTCTTTTTCTCCAAACTTTGCTTTTCTGTCGAGTATCAATTCATAAAACAGGGAAAGTTTTGCGTATTCCCAAAAACATTCTCCGTCTATCACGTCATCATACTGCCAGGGCTTTTTATAAAGGTTATAGTGAACAATATTTTTATTGCCTTCGCAAATACTCTCTGTAGGAGATTTATTCCAACCGCTCGGTAGGATATGTGTTTTTTCAAAGCAAAGATAATTGAGATATGCTTGATCCGGGTCAAGCAGGTCAAAGTCGTATTCCGTTATAAGCTTTATAAATTTGTTTTCGATATCATTTTTCCTGAATTTCTCTAAGCTGATAACCAAAACCCCTGCATTAAAATACGTGTCGGGATTAACACCGATCGCTTTTTTGGCATAGGTTCTGAATTCTCTTGTGTTGCACACATATTGATCGGGAACTGCACCCAGTATATTGTCCCCGAGTTCAGTATTGTAAAGTTCCGATATATCACCGAGCACAACAAGATCACAGTCGAGATATATAATTTTATCATACTGCGGGAAAAGGGATGCAATAAACAAGCGGTAATAGGTTACAATCGAAAAATGATATACATTCTTAAAGTGAGATTTTATGTTTTTGACGTTTTCAGAAATATCAATAAAATTAATGGCAAAGCCTTCACGCTCGTTCAGCCTAACCTTTGCGATATTATCAGGACTGAGACCTGTATTCAATATAATAATCCTGTAGTTGTAATCCCCGGACGCGTTCGCAATAAGCGAACGGAGGGTAACATCCAGGTAAGGCATATAGTTGTCATCGGTTGAAAATAAAATTGGGATTTCTCTACTCATTTCTCTACTCCTTTGTGTTTGTTTGAAATCATCGAAATTTATTATAGCTTTATAATGACGATGGGTAAACCTAAGTGTTCGAGAAGTGTGTCTACATATCGGATTTTGTGTCGTAGAATCGTTTTTCTACGACTCTCCGTTTCGGAGAATTGCATAAAAACGCCCTGTTTCCAAACAAAACAGGGCGTTTGAAATAAGATTATTAATATATGATGCAAGAACTATCACGATTTGCCCTGCAATGTTGCTCTTTATGTCCTCCATCAAAAATCTCCCTTATTTTGAACATTAATCAGTTCTTGAAAAAAGCAACCACCACAGCGCCGGGGCCGACATGCGTGCCGATAACACTGCCGATAGTTGTATAACGGACTTCGTTAAGGTTGTTTTCCCAGATATGCCGGCTGTCTTCGATATATTTCTGCAACAACGCATCCGAAATTCCGCTGTAACCGAGCAATACCGGTTTGTCAAAATCAATACCTCCGACTTTATCTATCTCCTGAACGAGCAAATTGTTCCCCATTTTGGAGCCACGCGCCTTGCCGAGCATATTGATTTCGCCGTCTGTAACAGAAAGAACAGGCTTGAGATTAAGCATACTGCCGGCAAATGCCACAGTCTTGGAAATACGGCCGCCGCGTTGGAGATATTCAAGCGTATCAACCAAGGCAACAATGATGATTTTTTTCTTTTCTTCTTCCAATATTTGTGCAATTTCTTTTGCGCTCTTTCCTTCGTCGAGCAATCTCAGCGCCAGCTCTGCTAAAATGCCGCTGCCCGTTGCCGCGCTTGCGCTGTCAACCACATAAATATTTTCATAATCAGCCGCCGCAATGGTGGCGCTTTGATATGTACCGGAAAATTTTGAAGCAAGGGTAATTACCACTGCTGCTTCACCGGCTTCCTTCGCTTTCTCAAACTCCTCCGAAAAAGCGTCGGGAGTTGCCTGACTTGTCGCGGGCAAAACATCGCTTTCAATCAGCTTTTCATAAAAAGTTTTATGATCTATCGTTATACCGTCAATGTATTCTTCGCGGCCAAAGCTGACGGTAAGAGGAACAATATGTACGCGTTCCTTGATTTCAGGCACTAAATCTACTGTAGAATCCACAATAATTCTCGTTTTCATTTTTTAATTCCTTTCGCAAAAAACATATTTATTTCTTATTTTCAGAATTCTTCAAAACAGCGTCCAGGCTTTCGCTGATAACAGCAAGACTGTTATAGAACGCCACTCTCTCTTCTTCGGAAAGACTTACACTGATTGTGTCTAAAACGCCATTGATTTTATCGGCAATTTTTTCTCCGACCTCATTGCCTTTATCGGTAAGGATAAGCGGACTCTTATACCGCTTAGCGCTTTTTGATTCACAAATCAGATATTCATTGGTTTCAAGATAATCAAGCGCGCGGGAAATGGTTGCTTTGTCTTCCTCGCAGTGTTCGCAAAGCTCGGTCGCTGTTGCACCTTTGTTGGTGTAAAGATAATACAGGCAGGAAATATGAGCGCTTCGTAAGCTGTATTCTGCCATTTCCTGATTTTTAATCTTTCGGATGTTTCGGCTGATTCTGTTAATCAAGACCGTAAATGTTTCAAATCTGTTTTGCATATTCTTACCTCCATGTTACTTGTTGATATCTCAACAAGATAAAAGTATATCACAGGCTTGTTGAAATGTCAACAAGTTTTGTAGCGTTAATTTTTAAAAATTGTATATATGCTTGCGCAATGAAAGCGCAACCTTTTTACTATACAACAAAAACCTGTCGGAATTCGACAGGTTTTTGCTTGGTTTCTATCAACATTATTTACCGGCCTCTGTATTCCCGGTTCAAAACCTCTGCCATTTCATCGGGAGATTCCTGACAGCCTCCGGCAAGCCACAGTTTGATAATAGCGTTAAGGCCGTTTCTGAAAAATTCAATATGATACTTGATGTTGCTGTCGATATGTTCTTTTTCAGCCCGCATTGTATCGTATATCGAAATGAGATGCTTATCATCATAGCACAATTTAAAATATGTTTGATAAAAAATCTGATTTTCTTTAATGTGGGTAAACATTTTCAGTGCACCTGTCCGCTCGTTGAAATAATCGTAATCGGCAAACAGATTGCTGAAATCGTTTTCGAGCTTCTCTCTTGTTTTATCTGCCAGGTCAAATATATCAATGTAGTTTGCATAGAAGGTGCTTCGGTTCAGTCCCGTATTTTTTATAATATCCGAAACAGTTATTTTTTTAATATCATGGGTTTGCAGAAGCTCTATAAATGCTTTTTCAATTTTCTCCTGAGACTTCTTGCGGCGTTTATTATTTTTTATATTCACAGTTTTCCTCCTATTAAACCGACACTTGTTGTAAAATTGATGATTGTTTTGTTTTTGCGAAAATATTATACTATGATTGCAATAAAAACACAAGTGTTGGTTTAATGAAAGGAGAATTTACAATGAAAAAGAGTAGTTTTGTTGCACTCATTATGGGAACGGTGAGCGGAGTTTTGTTTGCTCTCGGTATGTGTATGGCGCTTTTGCCGGAATGGAATGCCTTTACGGAGGGAGTTGTCCTCGGGGGCGCGGGATTGCTTCTCGGAGCGATAACATTTTTCGTATGGTGCAAGATGGAAAACAAAAAACTTCCCCAAATGAATGGGAAAAATCTTTTGCGCACAATTTACGGTGTTATTGCCGCTTTGGTTTTCGGTCTTGGTATGTGTATGTGCCTTGTCTGGAAGCAGATTATCTGGGGAACCCTCGTGGGGCTTCTTGGCGTAATTATGCTGATTGCCATGATACCGATGATAAAGGGCATAAAATAAAAGCGGCGAAAATTGCTCAGTTGAATGAGATAGGAGAAAACACGCATATATGGCTAAATCGAAAATTGTAAAAGCGAATGAAAAGATTGCTCAGGCAGTAACCGGTGGCTACAAGAAAATTGAAAAGGGTGTAGTGGAAGGTTATAAAAAAATCGAGCAAGGGGTTGTAGATGGCTACACCAAGATAGAAGATAAATTTGTAGACGCTTATCTTACCAAAGACGGAGAAACCGTCGAAGAAGCAAAAGCAAGATTAAAAAAGCAATAGATAGAAAAACAAAAACCTGTCGGTACACGACAGGTTTTTGTTTTGGTGGAGGAGGGTGGATTCGGACCACCGAAGTCGAAAGACAACAGATTTACAGTCTGCCCCCTTTGGCCACTCGGGAACTCCTCCATATAAGCTGGAGCTGGTAATAGGACTTGAACCTACAACCTGCTGATTACAAATCAGCTGCTCTGCCAATTGAGCTATACCAGCATTCGTAACAGCCTATTAATTGTATCAAAAACAATTGCATTTGTCAAGTGTTTTTTTAAAAAAATTTTGAATTTAAAAAATGTTGAAAAAGGTGGAAAAACTTGAAAAGCAAACTGTCACAATTACAGCAGCTTTTTCTTGCAAATTTCTGCCTGATATGGTAAAATAAAATTGCGACGCAACTGAATATTAACCATATGTATATTACAAGTATGTATTCTTTTACCTTTTGGTAAAAATGCATACTCTATTTTCGCATACTTGTAGTATATGGGAAGTTGTGTCGCAGCAATCAGAGATATGCATTTTTCGTGCGTAGCTTCGGCTGCGCACTTTTTATTGATGCACAGAAGAACATAAAATGCGGAACGACATTTGATATCGTTCCGCATTTTATTATTTTCAGTTTTTTACAGCACTTTGCCGAGGAAAGCGCGAAGGCGCGGGGACTTTGGATTTCCGAAAAGCTCGTCGGGTGTGCCTTGTTCGGCGATAACGCCCTCATCCATAAAGAGAACGCGCGTTGCAACCTCGCGGGCAAAGCCCATTTCGTGGGTAACAACTACCATCGTCATTCCCTCATCAGCAAGCTCACGCATAATTTCAAGAACCTCGCCGACC
>JAFQVE010000273.1 GCA_017408185.1 Oscillospiraceae bacterium
GCGAATAAGTTGGTCGCGGCATACGGTGATGCACTCTATCCGCTTTGCTTTACATTCACGAGTGAAGAAGCAATGGATCATGCCTTGCTTTCTGCTGAGAATGAAAAAAACGAGCTTGATATAAACGAGACGGTAAAACTTATTCCAACGCTTTATAATCTTGCAGGCAATGTAATAAACTATACACCGGAATCAATTACAAGCATTTCATATTTTTCCGATAATGCCAATGTTGCAACCGTCGATCAGAACGGAGTGGTTACGGCACATAATGAAGGCAAGGCAACGATTACTGCGACAATCGTGCGCGATGGAACAACGGCGACGGCAAGCATTGAAATTTCAGTAAAAGACAACTCGGGAATAAATACAGAGTATGATATAACGGCATCTGCAGCAGAGTCAATATATGTCTACGGAAAAACTGCGATTTCAGTATTGTGTATAATGAACAGTGGAAAGACCATCACCATACCTTCTGAATATATCACATATCAGATGAGCGGTGATTCGGATGCTATTGAGATTGCAGAAGACGGAACTGTCACAGGTAAAAATGTCGGTACAGTCCACATTCAGCCGATTATTGATGCGGAATATCTTGAAAGTCGCGGCGGTGCGAGTATGTCGGTTTCCCCGATTACCGTAAGCGTCGTTTGGGATGCAACTGTTGATCCAAAGCTTTATACGCTCCGTGAGCGTGAGAATGCAAAGGAAAATGCTGAACGTTATGACTGGGCAAGAAGTGAGGTAAAAGCAATTACAGCAAAGGCGGATATCTATGTCGAAAACATAGATAAGCTTTATGGTATGATAGTTCCGGAAGGACTTCCACGCTATTATCATACCACTCACGTAAATGACCCTCTTGTTGTCTGTTGTCATTACTGCGGAGAGTTTATCGGAGCGTATTCTTGGGATGTAAATCCGATAACAAACCCGTGGAAGATTCAGTGTAAGAATTGCAAACGTCTTTTTCCATCGAATGATTTCGGAAGCTTTTATGAGCTCGGTATCTGCGAGGATAAGAGCTGGAGCTACGAAAAGGCACTCCTCGAGCATCATAAGCTGTTCGTATGTGAAAATGGTGAAAGCTGCGAATGCCCACTTCCTAAAGGTGTAAAGGGAAGTGCAGAATGGTATTCATTCTACGGCTATGGCGTATTGGGTGGATATCTGAATAATGATTTGTATAAGGAAATGGATGAAAAGCTCGGCGTGACAGGCTGGGGAGTTGACGACGGCTTCGGATATCTTCAGCCGTATGTTGAAGACAAAACACTTCCGGGATATCATTCAAGCTACTATAAGAATTCGCTTGGTAATGCGATGTATAATAACAGCGGACTTGAGGGTCCTGTCCGTCACAATTATATTGCATACTACCTCCACGAAGCTGTATGGTACGGCGTTGGCGGCAAGAGCAACAGCGGAATAATCAAGAATGCGCTGAATACTCTGCGTGATGCTTTTGTATACACAGGTGAGGCAAAATACGGCAGGGCGGGCGCAATACTTCTTGACCGCGTTGCTGATGTTTATCCCGAATTTGATTGGTATCAGTGGACTGATTGGCGCGGAAATAACTACCGCGGAACGATAGTTGATGCCGTTTGGTCAACCCATATGGCAAATGCCTGCTCAATGGCATATGATGCATTCCTTCCGATATACAATGACCCATATGTGATAAACTACTTGTCGGGACACGGTGCAGTATATGAGTCAAACGGTGACGGAACACTTAAACGTGATGAGAACGGAAATCCGATACCAGTCAATCTCAAAGACAGCCCCGGAGCATTACGCCGCCACATTGAAGATAATATTCTTCTCAAGGTCTTTGAGTATGCAAAAAAAGGTGCAATCTGGGGAAATACGGGAACACATCAGAACAGTGTTACGTATGCAGCGGTTGCGCTTAATCGTATGCCCGAAACCGGTGAGATGCTCGATTGGATAATGGCAATGGGCGTTGGAACAAACGCAGGTGCGTATAATGAGGAGTCTATTTCCGGCGGCGCGATAATGTCAAAACTTGTTGATGATGTTGACCGTGACGGAAGCGGAAACGAAAACGCTCCCGGATATAACAGCATGTGGATATCATATTTTATGGAGCTTGCAGGAACCCTTGCAGAATATGACGGATATGAAGGCGTAAACCTTTTTGAAAATCCGAAATATCGGAAGATGTTCCTTGCACAGATCCGTCTGCTTCTTGGCGGATATTATACTGCACAGATTGGTGACTGGGGTTCAATTGGCGGAGCAGGCATTGTTTTGGATCTTGAAGATTCCGTAACCGCCTTTAAGTATACGGGAGACCGAGAACTTGCCCGTGCGATGTATCTTGCAAACGGAAATAAGGCCGATGGACTTCGTGGCTCAATTCTTGATGATGATCCTGAAAGAATAACAAAGGATATCGAGCGTATTGTTGAGGAGGACGGAGAACTCTCGCTTCCGAGTGATATGATGACAGGAACGGGCTTTGCGGCACTTCGCGACGGCGCAAAATATAATTCCGCAAGCACATCTACTGCCAACAATACAACGCGCGATATGGCAATGTATTTTGGTTCAAATAACGGTCATGGACATTATGATACGCTCAATCTGTATATGACTGCATTTGGCATAAATGTCGCTCCGGATATCGGATATCCCGAATTCACAGGCTCCGATCCGAACCGTATGCAGTGGGTACACACAACTCTTTCGCATAACACGGTTGTTGTGGACGAAAAAGAAAGTGATACGGTTACAAAAGTTTCAGGAACACCGCATCACTTTGATGACTCAGGTCGTGTTAAGGTTATGGATGCAGAAGGATACTCGTATAAAAACTGCGATGAATACCGTCGTTCCGTAATAATGGTTGAGGTGGATGACGAAACAGCATATGGCGTTGATTTCTTCCATATCGTTGGAGGAGACGACCATCTCTATAGCTTCCATAGCCAGTCGGATGAGCTTTATGAGGTATCCGGACTTTCTGATAAAACAGAGCAGCCGACATATAAAAATGAAGATGGAGAGCTTGTCGGAACA
>JAFQVE010000274.1 GCA_017408185.1 Oscillospiraceae bacterium
AGCAATTATGATATCCGTGGCATCACACGTGCTGACACGGACGGTAACTGGGCATGGTTCGGATCTTCTCCCGGCACGCAGGGCCGCGCAGGCATTGCATATGCATATACGGCAAGTGAAAGTGTACCGAGACTTAATCTCTCGCTCTATGAGAATGAGTGGGTCGGACTTGAAATTGACGTACCGGCGGCAGGAACATACCTTGCTTCTCTCGAAAGTACAAAGGGAAATGTTCCTACACAGGGTCAGGCAGATATTTACATTATTCCTCTTGAAGAGAACGAAACAGTTGAATCTGCAGACTTAAAGACAACAGCACAGAACTATGTCGGACGTGTTAGCTTCAAAGATAAGTCTCTTGCCGCAAGTAGCTGGAATACTGTTGCGAAGGATGTTCTGGGTGCATTTGAGTTTGCTGCTGCAGGCAAATATGTTGTCGTTTTCAAATGTGCAGCCGCAGAAATAGCGATGAATCTCATGCCCAAGACGCTCACTCTCGACGGTACAGGCAACAAGCTTACATCAGTAGGTCTTATTGTTGATAAAGACACATACGAAGTAGGGGAAGAAGGTACTTCTGAGTTTACCGCAAAGCTCCTCGACGGAACAGAACCAAATCTCGCAGACACAGGTGTCGTTTACACCTCGAGCAATGAAAGCGTTGCAACCTTTGAAGACGGAAAAGTAAAAGCAATCTCCAAGGGAACGACCGAGCTCTCAGTAACCGTTATTTATGGCGGCGAGTCTGTTTCTGCGAGAAAGACGATAACTGTTACGGATACAGCTGAGGTTGTCGGTATTGAGCTTACAGCAGATGCATACGGCTACACGGAGGAGAATCTGAAGCTCACCGTTTATAAGCTCCTCTCAAGCGGAAATAAGCTTCCGCTCGGCGATATTCCTGTTTCATTTGAAATTGTTTCGGGTGACGCGGAAATTGTAAACGGAAACGGTCTTGTTGTTCACGCTCCCGGAACTGTAGAGGTTTACGCAAAAGCAATTGTCAGCAGGGAAGAGAGAATTAGTGAGACTGTAAGCATAAATATTTTACAGAGAACTCAAAAAAACGAATCTACGTACTATACAGAGGAACGCCGTAGCGCCGCTCAGAAGAATATGCAAGAGCTTGACTGGGCAAAGAAAGACCTTAAGACAACTGTAGGTTATGCAGACAAGTATCTTGAAACCTATGAATATTTGTATGACCATATGGTAGGTGAAGGACTTCCGCGTTCACAGCGTGTCGGTGAAGAGGCAGACCCCGAGATGTACAGACGTTGCCGTTACTGCGGAGTTGATACAACTACGCTTTACGGCTCGGGTGGTGCCGGTGCTTATGATGTAGATATTTATAACAATAAGTGGAAAATTAAGTGTCCGGACTGCAGACGTAACTTCCCGTCCAACGATTTCGGAAGCTTCTTTGAGCTTGGTAAGGATGAATATGGTTGTTTCGATGTAAATGTCGCAAGACAGAAGCATCACGAAAAGCTTTTCCATGCCGACGGTTCAGCTTGTGAATGTAAGGCACCGACTGAAGCATATACTCCTGAGTGGTATATCTTCTATGGCTACGGAAACCCGAATGGCTTCTTATATAATGAAAGCTATTCAGAAGTACGCGAAAGCAATATGGATCCGCTCGGCAAGATGATAACCTGGAACGGTGATAAGGGTGCCGACCTCGGTACGTACACAGATCCGAAGACGGGAGAGGTCTGGACCGGTGGCTCTATGTGGGGTGTAGATGACGGTCTCGGATATCTGCCGGGCAGAACGTATGCAAACGGTGCAAATGAGCGCCACAGCTATATTGCAGTTTACATGCATGAGCTCTGGCAACAGGTGGATTACACGGTAAGATGGCTTACCCGTGGTTATGTATATTCCGGTGATCCGAAATACGGAAGAGCGGGCGCAATTATCCTCGACCGCATGGCTGATCTGTATCCGACCTTTGAACAGAAGCAGTGGGATAATATGTACCTTGTTTCTCACGGCGGAAGCGGCTTTGGTAAAATATTCGGATGTATCAACGACTGCGAATATGCCACAGAATGGTCGACAAACGCCGATGGCCTTTATCCGATAATTGCGGCTAATGACCCCGAGGTTATTGACTTCCTTTCCCAAAAAGCTCAGACCTACGGCTTTAAGAGCAAAACAGGAAATCCGAAGACGAGCGGTGAAAAGCTTTGGGCAAATGTCGAAGACGGAATACTTCGTGAAATTGTAAGATCCATCA
>JAFQVE010000034.1 GCA_017408185.1 Oscillospiraceae bacterium
AGTATAAGGATGCTTCCCTGTTTTCGGTATATGTAAACCGCGAATATGTCGGCGATTATAATTTTTATGATGTAAACGCTGACGCATATACCTTGAAAAAGGAATCGCTGAATGTTATAAATCTTCCAGCAGGTGAAGTGGAAATCACCTTTAAGCTACGCAAGAATTATGGCAGTGGTGAAGGTCGTTTTTATCTCGCTTCTCTTGAGCTTGTTCCGCAGGGTGCGGACTATGAACACAAGCTTTCCGAGGTAGAGGTACCGGAACTTAAAGACGGCGCGCTTACACTTGTGCTCGGCGATGAAAAGGAAATGAGCGCAAAGGCGAAAATGAAGGACGGCTCTTTCCGTCAGTTTGGATATACAATCAAGGGTGCTCTGCCCGAGGCTGATATTATAAGCGTAACATCTGATTCAGATGCTGTTTCGGTGTCGGATGTCATATGTGTTGAGGCAGATAACTGTGAAAATAACGGAAGCCGTGATGCTACACAGGATATCGACCCGAAAACAACGACATTTACGCTTACTGCAAACGCACTCGGCACTGCGAATATCACGGTAACTGCGCTTTTAGGCGGAAAGCCGACAACGAAGACGTTTACTGTAAATGTGCCTGCTCCGGCGGGGGTGATGAACTTTGTGTTCAATGCTGGTGCGTATGGAGAAACCGAGGCGATTGAGCGTGATGGTCTTGAAGCGCTTGATACTGCAAAGACATTTGCTACGCAAGGTACAAACGAATGGCGTATGACAAGCTATTACGACTTGGAAGCCAATCGTAAGCCCCAGCTTGGAACAGACGGATTAAACTGGGATTTCTGGAAAGCAAGACTGACCTCGGATGCCGACCCGATTGCCGCTATAGTCCTTAAAGTAACACCCGGAACATATCTCCCGACAGTTACATACGAGCCCCTGCCGACAGGCTATAACGCGGGGATATATCTTATACCGGAATCAAAGCTCAAGGAAACCAAAACAAGCGGAAGCACAACATTTGTCCCGTTAGACAACGGTATTGAGTATAAATTCGGCTCCAACATCTATCTTTACAGGTATTTTGGAAACTCTGAGTACTACGCATTGACTGCCGCGGAAGAAGAGAGCTATCTCGTCGGTGAGATTGATATGTATGAGCAGGAGCAGGATGTTGAGCCGGAGAGTATAGACCTTGACATCACCGATCTTGAAGAAGAGACATATTATCTCTTTATCAAGGAAAACGGTGCAAATCCGAATATGACGGTTACTCCGAGCGCGATGTTCTATTCACTGAAGCTTACTCCGGTATCCGCACAGGAAAAGGCGGAGGCTGCATTTGACTATGCTGAAAGCAATCATGAAGGAACGGGAAATGCATCAATAACTGCATATGCAGTTTACGGCACCGACGGCGAGGTTGTTGATACGCAGACAATTGAAAATATGCCGAGTGTAACCTATGGTGAAGTTTGTGAATCAATCACGGCTCCGGAGGCTCCTGACGGTTATAAATTCCTCTACTGGGCAAAGGGCATGACTATGGGAAAGAAACAGGTTGTGTCATATTCCGCAACTATTCCGGAGTACAAGCCGCACGAGGGCGTAAACTACCTTATCGCGGTTTATGAGGAAGTCGGCGCTAATACAGATACAATTGAGTTTTATAACGCAAACGGTCAGCTTCTTGACCTTACGCTGACAGAAGAAAATAAGCTTCCCGACCTTCCGTCAATGGCGGGCTACGGCAAGGCAACCGCTTGGGCACTCCGCAACGCGGACGGAACATACACCGAATATGAGGCAGGCGCAGATGTCTCCGCCCGTTCGGGAACTCTCGTATTTATGGCGAAGTATAACGACCTTGAAAAGGATATAAAGATAGTAATCAATGGCGAAGATGGATATTACGCATACGGTGATCCGGTTCCCTGCACATCTGATGCTGCTGACTTCAGCTATTGGACAAAGACAGTGAACGGAAAGACGGAAATTGTAAGCACAAAGTCGGCATACACCTTCAATGCATATGAAGCCTGCACGGTAACGGCAGTATGCGAAGGCACGGTAGACCTTGGTAAAACTATGCGCAAGATAATCCTCAGCACATTTGCGGCAGGGGAGGAAACTGCAATCATGGCAGAATTTATCGGCTTTGACGGTGCTCTTGAAAAAGGCATTATGTTTGGTAATCAGAAGATAGCCATGAATACCGATAAAACTCAGTTTACGGTTATTAACGATGCAGAAGGATCTACGACCGTAACGGGTTATGCAATAGTTGATGATGGTGGTACAAATAAAAAAATAACCGATGCAGAAATCACAGTCGGTGAATAATAAGTAAGAATTTAAGCTGGCAGCGGGGGGAAGGACGGCATCTTCCACCCCGCTTTACAAAAACAGAAAGGAGCACAACAATGAGGAGAATAATATCTTTATCTCTCGCGGTAATCATGCTTATATCACTTCTCCCCGCAACATTTGCGGCGGATACGGCTGAGACGATAAGGCTTGATTTTACGCAGGCAAATGTGGATATGTCACCAACCGAAGGAACCACAAGCCTTCTTATGTCTGACTGGAAGGTATCGGGCGAATCGTTTAAGTTTAAATCGGCGTTTTGTATCGGAACGATAGCTGAATATACAACGCCCGACGGAACAGGTATAAACAGACTGTATTTCCGTGGTGGATTTACTGTGAACGGATGCAGTGCGGACGACAGCGAAGACGAGGTTTCTGCAAGCGGCGGCGCAAACTCGTATACGTGGCCTACCCGCGAAAAGTCGCTCACAATTACGACAAACATTGAAAATGCCGGGTATTACAGAGTGGATTTGTCCGGATATAAGTATAAGGATGCTTCC
>JAFQVE010000275.1 GCA_017408185.1 Oscillospiraceae bacterium
GGCTCTGCCATACCCCAGCCCCATTTCTCGTTGTCAAAATCGTAGTATTCGAGCCACTCCCACCATTTTTGCCATGAGGAGCCTGCTGTTCCAATGTTTACAAGAAGCTGGTTCGGGCAGAACGGATAGGAATCGGGGTATATTGCTTTGAGCTCTTTACATACCTCATAAAGCTCATCAAAGTTCGTCGGAGTTTTGAGATTGTGCTTTTCAAAAATATCCTTGCGGTAAAGCCAGCCCTTGCCGCCTGTCTTTTCACGGCCGATGCTCGGCGAAAGATAAATTTTGCCGTCATATGCTTTTCTTGTTGTGATTACATTCTTATAGTCATCTTCGGAAAGTGAATCTCTCCAGGCAACGTAGTTCGGCATATGTTCTTCAACATCATCAAGCGGAATGAGAGCACCCTGATGCGAATATTTGCCTGTTGCAGTCTTCCACTGGAAGGAAACAAGGTCGGTGAGATTCTCGCCGCCTGCAAACATAAGCGTGAGCTTTGAACCGTCGTTGATAAGCGGCTGCACTTCAATATCAAAGCCTGACCCCTCTTCCATGTATTCCCAAAGCTTCCAATCCTCTCTGACCGGCCAGGATGCCGATGAGATGACGGAAAGAGAAACAGGAAGCTTTTCTCCTGTATATTCTACTTCAGGCTGTTTTGTTTCTGTGCCCGCGCACGCGCATAGCGAGAGCATCATAACTGTTGCGAGAAAAAATGCAATAAATCTTTTCATTGTTTCGTCCTCCTCATACTTTCTTTTCTTCATAATCTTTTTTTGCCCAGGCGGTGAGGTGAACGCCGTCTAAGAGCCTGTATTTATAGCGTTCAATCGTCGGACACCAGGGTGCCATAAGAAAGCCTTTGAGGTTCTTATCCGATATAACACGTTCACACCACGGAATAAGCTGTTCCATATTAACGTGACATTGCCAGTTTGAGCCGCAGGGAATCTGCTCATATCCTGCACCTTCAAGCTCCTCGAAATTGTCGAGATGAATCTTTTCCCATTCCTCAAGGGGCGGATCGGGAATCTCTTGTATAGCAGAGGCAGTTCTTGCATAGAACCAACTGCTTATCATAACGTCCTTCGGAAGCTCTTTCGTAATCTCTTCCATACTCTTGCGATAGATTGACCATATCCAGGGTCTTGCGCCGTTTTCACGAACGCAGTCGCAAAGGAATTTAAGATCATTCCACCAAAGCTTTCCGCCTCGCATAACTGCATATTCATATGTTTTCTGATGTCCTGAGGTTTCCTCATCCCAGCCGAGATGGAAAAATTCGGGCTTATCAAATATCTCGCATACTTCGTTTATAAGGTCACGGCAGACCTCATAATACTTTGGAGTTGAAACCATTCTTGAATATATTCCGAGCCATATATCGTGTGCTGTTGAGAAATTGAGCTTCGGGATTGGAATAATTCCTTTTGACCTGATATATGTAAGCTCTTCACGAAGCTCCGAAACGCTTAGCGCACCTTCAATCGCAATTTCAGGGTGGCTTTCGTATTTAACCGCATCGCCGAGGTCAATCACCAGCATATTGAGTCCGCATTCCGCCATATAATCAACAACTGCACGCCATGTGGGCCTATGCCACGAAAGCTTTGATTCATAAGGGCAATATTCATTCGGGTCTTCTTTGTCATTCCACATATTCATCGAAAGATGCAGAAGCATTCCCCAATATTTTTTGTCTTTGCCTGTCATAGATTTCTCCTTTTAGTCTGCGTAAATAACACGGATTACGCCGTCCTTCTTGAAGATGAGATATCCGCGTGCGGTCTTGTTCTCTTCCTCGCCGTTGGGCTCGGCTGTGAACTGACCCGTGCTTTCCTTTGCAAATGCCTTTGATTCATATGAGCCGATTTCAGCACCCTCTCCGAAGAGAATACCTGCCTCGATTATTTCGCAGGTCTCGGGTGCGCTGTATATAAGCATCGGGTTTCCGTCAACTTCGTCAAGGACTGCAACGGGAGCTTCTTCGCCCTCTGTCACGGATGTGAGAGTTACATCTCCCCATACATAGAAGGTGAATGCTTTATCATAGCTTACAATCTTATCTCCAAGCTTCCAAGCCTTAAAGTTTGCATCAGAGCTTGTTACCGTTACTTCGCTTCCGTAAATCGCGTCACTTGTGACTATAGCTCCATCTGCCTTGACGGTGTATTTTTCGCCGGAATCTCCATAGATAGCTACTGCGCGAAGCACTGCATCTATTGCTGTTTCATTTGTAATAGCAATTTCTTCGTCCTTATCGGACCAATGCTTGAATGCAAATCCCGTAAGGCTCGGGTTTGCGATTTTTGCATCACCGAAAAGTGTTCCCTTTGCAACGTTCTTGCTTTCAAGGAGATTTCCGTTTCCGTTATAGAAATATACCGGAACTTCCGCTGCATTTTCATCGGGAAGCTTTATAAACTCTGCATAAACTGCAGTGTTTGTATTGAACTTAAATGTTGCGGTCTCCTCTGTTGAAAGAACTGTTCCTGCACCGTTTCTCCAGTATGCAAACTCATAACCGTCGTTTGCAGTTGCAGTTGCTTCAACCGATGCTCCTATCTCTACCTCTCCTACTGTCGGATATCCCTTTGCCGAAACACTTCCTGCCGCCGCATCACTTGATACGAATGTGAAGTTTACAAGAGTATCGGAAACTGATTCACCCGGCTCTGCAGGTTTGACTGTTACTTCCTTTGTGATTGTGTTATAGCCTTCGATTGCAGAAGCACTTGTTGCAGTAATGGTTGCAGTACCTTCTGCCTTTGCAGTTAAAGTATTTCCCGAAAGCTCAACAGCGTCGCCTTCAACGGAATAGGTAAAATCGGAAATTTCAGCACCTGTTGCAGAAAGATAACCTGTTGCGGAAACTATAGCACTGTCTCCGATTTCGAGAGTATCGGAAACTCCGTTTATCACACCGCCAATAAGTGCACTACCGTCGCCACCGTCGAGGATAATATCGCCGACATATGCAGAATCGTTGTAGTTTGATGCGGAATCACCATCGGGAAGCGGATCGGGTGTAACGTCCGAATCAAGCGCGAGGAAGCCGATATAATACTTTCCTTCCTTCTTGAATGAATGATTTCCGACATATGTGGGGGTTGTCACCTGAACAGTCTTATCTGATGCAAGAGTTTTATCTTCGCAATCGACTTTGCCAATTAAATTATCATCGGTTAAATCATTTTTATCAGGCTTTTCACCATCGCCTTCAAATATGTGAACGCTTACATCTCCTCCGTTAAGATCTTTACCATTGTACATTGATATATCGTATGTTCCCGCTTTAGGAACATCAATCTCAAGAATTATCCACTGATTCTGATACATCTCAAACATTCCGTTACTCCATCTGAGATGCCAGGTCTTGTCAACAACATCGTTTCGGGAGTCATTCGCATATGCAAAAAAGCCGTTGGTATTCTTATAAGTGATATTATCCGCAAATTTCACTGTTTTGTCCGGTTTCGTATCATTAAACAGTTTTTTAAGATCATATTTCACCGTAACATCCGATGCATCTGCAGATGTGACAACAAATTCCTTGCTGATACTGTTTGCAGCACCTTCCGCTGTTGCGGATATTGTTGTCTTGCCTGCCTTTTTTGCAGTTATAGCACCTGTTGCAGGATCAACAGTCGCAACATCGGTATTTGAGCTTGTGTATGTAAGGGTTGCAAGGCTCGCATCGTTGCTCTTGTATGCAGTTGCGGTTGCAGTTGCGCTTTCTCCTGCCTTTACTGAATCTGCAGAAAGTGTCATATCGCCGATAAGCGCATAGCCGTTTCCATCTCCGCTGACAAGCCATATATTACTGAATTCAAAGTAAGTCTGTTTAACGGTAGAGGTAGCGACAACTTCGCTGTCCGCAACTGCCTGGATGGCTAAACGATATGTTCCCGGAGTTGAAAAGTGATGGACTATTTCATTTCCACTCTCATCCTTTACGGCATTGGCTAAATTCTGAGGAGCTGTCCATGATCCTCCGATTCCCGATGTTACACCTTCTATGGTATCGTTGGCACGTATCCATCCCACATAATTTGTAGCTGTCAACGCAGATGCATCAGCCGTAACGGTTTCCGGAAATACATAAAATTTAGCGGCGCAGGATTTGCTGTTGGCAACATTGTTCACGAGTATTTTATAGTCTCCTGCGACGGGAACGTTGATGTCCATAATAATCCAGTTTTTGTATTTTATATAGACTATTCCGTATTCGTTAAGAAGTTTTACATCGGCATCGTCTGCAAATGAGACACTGTCCTTAACATATTTAAAAAATCCGTTGGTTGTTTTATCGGTACAATATGCAGATGGGTTCATTCCCGTCTCGGTTGAGGTTGTTTTGCCTGCTCCGTCGGGTGTACAAGCACTCCGTATATCGTACATGACAGTAATGCCTGTCGGTGCGGTTGTCTCTTCTCCCTCTGCTGCGAAGGATATGGGCATTGTTGACAGCACCATTGCAATCACCAATGCAAGCGCGAGTATGCTTTTTCTCATTTTTTTCATTGTTTTCTACCTCCATTTTTCTATTGCAATTCTGATATATATAAAACCCGATTTATTTTATCGGTTATTATTTTTATCTGTGAATCGTAAATCTTCCGTCATTACCGTGAAGCTTCATAAGTGCTTCAACAAGGTAATAGTCACCGTAGATAAATGGTGTGTGGTGACCGATCTCTGTGTGATAACGGCTGCTTGAGGTGTTGAGAAGATTCAGCTCATTCTCATTATAATTGCAATCCTTATCAAGACCGCGGAGAAGTGACATTATCGCATTCTCATAAAGCTCAACCTCATATTCGGGAACAAGCTTTGCAATCTCAATAAGTCCGCAAGCGGCAATCGCACCTGCTGAGGCATCAAAGAGCTTCGGCTCTTTCGGTGCTCTGAAATCGAGAAGCGGAATACTGTCCTTTTCGATATTTGCAATAAAGTAATGTGCAACACGCTTTGCCGTTTCAAGATACTCTTTCTTTCCGAGGTTTAAGTATGCCTGCACAAATCCGTATATCGCCCAGGCCTGTCCTCGTGACCAGGAAGAGCCGGGACCATAGCCCTGACCGCCCGGAGTTTCAAGAACCTCACCTGTTATGGGGTCAAAATCCACCTTATGATGTACCGAGCCGTCACATCTTATAAAGTGCTTCATACTCGTATCTGCGTGAGCCTCTGCAATCAGTGCAAATCGCGGGTCCTTGATTTCATCGCTTGCCCAGGTGAGAATCGGAATATTCATCATACAGTCGATAATTGCGCGACCGTTTGGCGGAACATTCCAGGCGCGGATAAATCTTCCGTTTATATTGAATCTTCCTGCAAGAAGTGTTGCCGCGTGGAGTGCACGTTCTCTTGAACGCACATTTCCCGTGAGCTTATAGTCTGCTACCGAGGAAAGATTCCACATAAAACCGGTATCGTGGTGAAGACCCATAAATAGGTCAAATGCCTCGTCCAGCTTTTCCTCACAGCCTTCTGCGCACTTTCGGAACAGCTCATCCCCGGTCTTTATATACATAAGCCAGAGAATACCCGGCCAGAAGCCCATCTGCCAATCGGTTATATCGGCATCCTCGCCCTTTGGTATCCAGCCCTTTTCACCCGAATAGGGAAAGTTTGAGCCGATCTCTCTTGCCATAATATAAAGCTTATCCGTTACTTTTTGCAGAAATTCCTCTGCAAATTTTTTATCTTCCAAAGAAAACATCTTTCTCGCCTCCTCAATCTATATCTGTAAAAGTACCGCTTTACCCGATGCAATATTTATCTTTGTTACATCTTTCCCTGTCAGGACATCCTTTGCAGAGCTTTCGAGAGTTATATCTTCATCGGTAAAGTTTGCGGCAAGAAGGTATTTTTTGCCGTCTTTTGCGGTAACTCCGACCGCTTTGAGCTTTGTAGCTTCAAGAGAGAAGAGTGTTTTTTCAAGCTCTGCTGTTTCTTCACTTGTTCCGAGGGTTGCGGCAAAGCCTGTGGCAAAAATAATATCGCCGCCATCATACCAGCGCGGAGTTGATACATATTTGTTGCAAACCTCTTCGGCATAGAGCGAGCCGCTCATATCCTTGCCCCTGATATCGACCTGACGGCGCGGATTTCTTATGAGAAGCATCGGATCAAGTGACGCAATGCCGATTTTGTTGTCGGCGTTTATAAAGCTTCCGAGAGAAATTACCTTGAATTCGTTCGCGAAAGAGCCGCCACGAAGATAATCGCTGCCGCATTCGTGGAAAATTGTTCTTTCCTGCTTATTATATATATCATTCGGGATATTCCAGAAAAGCCCTTTTGATTCCGATATAAACACTCTTCCGGTTGTCTCTGCTTCCTGCAGACACAGTACGGTGTTTTCGTCAGGAAGCGCCGCAAAGGCTATTTTCTTGCGGGCGATATATTCCTTTTTCTGACCTTCCGCAAGGTGGTCGTCACTTGTGGATAGCGTTGAGCCGAAGGTGATGAAGCCTCCGTCAAACATCTGCACTTCGGATTTTTCATATTCATCGAAGTTTGAAAGTCCCGTTCCGATAACTCTTCCCGAGAGGTTATATCTCCATTCCGCAAGAGAGCTGTCGTCCTTCGGAACAAGAAGTCCCTGCGGGAGCTCTGCGGAGCGCCAGACGAATGAGGCATATCTGTTCCCGTCGGAGGAAAATGCTGCACCGTGGTAAGTATCGCTCCAGCTTTTTATGGTGCTAAAATTATTCTTTCCGTTGATGTTGTATTTTGTATGCCAATAAAGCATCATTGAAACAACGTTTGCGCGATCACTTTCAAGCCTTGTATAATAGAGCGGAGAACGGTTTTCAAATTGACCCATACGGGCAGAAAGGAAGGATCCGTCACCGTTGAAACGCGATTCCTTATCAAGGATTCTGAACCAACCGTCAATGAAGGATGAACAACTGTCACCGAGATAATCCTCGGCAAATGCCCACATCGGAAGAGCATAATCCTGACAGTAGCAATATCTTGCACGTGTGTCTCCGCCTATACGAAGAAGTCTTCCGTCCTTGTATGTGCAGCTGCGTACAAGCTCCCAGAGCTCCTTCGCGTGACGGTAAATCATTTTCGGAGCATCACAGTTTAAATCCTTAAGTCCGAAATGAAGCATTGCGATATTTGAAAGGCATATTACCATATATCCCACATTGAGATAGCCGTGGTGATTGCAGGCATAAGTCTCAAACATATTTGCGCCGACAAACAAATCGCCTATACGCACCCCGTCACA
>JAFQVE010000035.1 GCA_017408185.1 Oscillospiraceae bacterium
AATACCGCTGACTATTCCCGTATTGCGGGCAACCGCAAGCTCAGAAGCGAAATAATCGGATGCAGACACATCTGCAAAGTTCTCGGTGTTGTCCGATTCAAGACCGAATGCACGAACAAGGAGTAGAGCAAAATCCGCACGGGTAATGTTTGATTCAGGGCTGAACGTACTTGCAGTCGTGCCCTTTATTATTCCATCGTCCGCAAGTGCGTTGATTGCGTCTGCTGCCCAAGAGTGATTAGTTAAATCCGTGAAGTTCGGAACGTCGTAAACGCCGTTCCCTACATTGGGTTGTGCAGTGTCGTCATTATCTTGCGAGACGTCGGAACCACCGTCCCCTACATCGGTTCGGTCAGAGGAATTTTCGGTATCCGGTGCTACACCGCCGCCACCTGCAGAACCACCGGAGTTTCCTGACGGTGTGGTGGTTGAGTCGGCAGTTTCGCTATCACTTTCCGGTTTCCCGGTCGTTGAACCATAAACTGTTACAGTAAAGTGAATTGTACTTTCACGTCCAAACTCATCTCGTGCAGTTATTGCAACATGATTTTCGCCTATCTGGGAACTATCCGGTTTCCAAGTGAATACTCCGGTATCGAAATTTATGCTTGCACCGCGAGGAAGGTTTGTTCCTATATATTTTACCCTTCCATCTGCAGATGTTGCTGAAACAGTTATTGATACCGAGCTTCCTGCACTTGCCGTAACATCATCTGTCGGAGAGAATACGGAATCAAAATTATCCACATTGCTTATCGGAATCGTGACTTTCTGTCCCTTTCCTATGTTGTAGATGAATCCACCGGAAATATCCGAAGCATCCTTGTAAGAACGGAGCACACTGCTCATACCGATACCGAGCTTTATTACTTCACCGTCAGCTTCGGCACTTTCGATTTTATAAACTCCGTTCTCTACCATATCGTTGTCTATAAACATATATTTTCCAACGATATCGGATAATTTCACATCTTCTTCCGATTTAATCCAAATGTAGTTTTCTGTTGAGAGTTCATTGGTAAATGCAGTGACACGTCCGATGTATTGCTTTGTATCGCTTATATTTTCTCCGATAATATCGCCATCGTGAACATAACTGTAGATGCATTTTCCACTTTCATTCACACTGTAAACACCAACAAAGCCGCGGAAATCAAAGCTTACATTTTCATCCGATACAGTGTATATTACCTTATTGTTTGTTGCATATACAATGTAATCACATCTTCCGTCAGTGCGAAGCACCCTTACTGCTTTTGCCATATCATCAACAGATGTCTTTTCTGAAGTTACTATTTGAACCGCATCCATAGACAAAATATTGTGTTCTCCCTTATACGGTTCATACACCGTTGTAAACAGTGAATCAAGGCTCTCTCCATTTTCAGAGGTTCTACGTGCAAGCATATACTCAAGCTGTTCAGGCATTGGCTTATTCTCAAGCTTCGGCGGAACGTGGCCGAGGGTCATTGCAACTTCCGAAAGCTCAAAGTCATTGAGCATGGTAAGACGCATATGGAGGTCTTTTCCATCCTTAATCGCTTTTCTGAAGTCTGTCACATTATAGTCAATTGAGAACTTGTTTACATCAAATGCCTGACGGATGTTCTTCATCCATGTGTAACCGGACTTATACACAAACACCTTTTCTGCTGTGCTGTTACTCGGATCAGGTCCGTACGGAACATCGGCACCTGCATACGTGCCGATAAATTCCCCGTCCGCTTTTCCGTTGTCTGTCTGATACCTGATTTCACCGAGACCTTCAGTTTCGTAAATTGTATCGGACTGACTGTGGAAGCTGTACATATGGTCATTTCCGCCCTTGATTCGGAAGAAGTCAACTCCGTATGAAACATCATCGCCGGCATTCACCATAACAAATGTTCTGCGATAAATTGAAGTTTCGTCATATGCTTCGGACGCGTCGATATCCATTACCTTTACGTCGCCCGAATCGTCGAAATGAAGTGGAGTTGCGCTTCGCTTTCCGTGCGGCACCTGGTTTTTCTCATTTACAACCACTGTGTTGTGCGATATCGTTGCCCGAACCCACTGCCAACGGCTCGGCAAAGAGCCTGATGACTCGCTGTATCCAAGATCCGGAGCCATATTAAGCCCATAAGCCTCAATACCGAGATTGAGAGCGTCCTGATGAGCATGCGACCAGTTTCCGTTTACACCAAACCACATCCAGAAGTCGCGCATATTATTTTTGTATGTAGGCAATGCTTTATCGCCGTATTCATCTCCGCTGCGCAGAATTACAAAGCCGTAACCTGCCAGCATTTCGCTCTCACGTGCAGTTGAGCCTTTTACAAGCTCTTCAATATCCTTCTGCATGCTTTCGGGGTTCTCAGTGAAAATATCATAGTGAAGCCCCTCTGCCGAATCTCCGTTTCTCAGATATATATATTCGGCAATATCGCTTCCGACCGGAGTATCCTTCATATAGTAGAAGCCGGATTTGACGCTCTCGTAATTGCCGAGAAATTCAATCGTCGCAGTTGAGCCGGAGTCACCTATCTGCGCGTGGTGCGTCTTTGTGAGCACAATAGGCACCGCCGCGCGGTACATCTGCATGAACTTCGGATTCTGATACAAGTCATACTGCGGGTCATCGGTATACAGTCTTATATACTTTGCGAGGTCGTTGAAATGAAATACCCAGGTGAGGTTATAGCTCGGAGATGCTTCGTTACCCATACCATCGCGGTCAATGAGTTCTAAGAAGTTATGCGCCACATTTCCGCCAGGGTTTGAGTCATATTCCACCACTCCGTTGCCGTAGGTCGGAGCGCCGGTATACAACCAGTCGAGAATTTCAGAGCTTCTCGGCTCTTCGTCAAGCACAAGCATTATTCCTGCCGCCGCAGACTGGTGGTATCCCGTATTGCCGAGAAGATGGCATGTCTTTATCGCCTTAAAGCTCTCCCAGAGAAGATTGTCTTTCCAGTTGTTCCAGACATCCTGTGCAGAGGTTTTCTTGTTCTCGTAGTTAAACTCTTTCTCCTTTGCCGACAAATACTTTATAAGCTCGGGGTCTTCGGTCTGCAGGTACGGATAGAGAGCATCTGCAGCGAGAGCATAGACATCCGCGCGCTCTGCGTCACTTATGCGGCCGGTGAACTTACCGCGGTCGTCTCCGCCGCCGCCCGTCGCAAAGCCGAGACTGAAAAACTCATTTGTGAACGCATCGGGGTAAACATCCGCAATACGGTCAAGAAGGATTGCTCCTGCTCTGCCGTACTTTGCATCGCCCGTGTAAATATACGCCTCGCCGAAGTCCTGCACACGGTGGGCGACAATGTTCGGGATTTTATATGCAAAGTAGGATACATAGGTATGAACCTCTTCGATGCCGTTGTCGTATGTCCTTCCGGTATGGTATCCCCATCCGTCGTCTACGCCCCACATCTTGCCGTCAATCGCATCACCGGTTCGCGGGTCGATATTACAGCTTTCACTCTGCGGATTGTAAAGTTCGGGATATAATTCATTTACCAGCGCGTCCTTCTCTCCGTTTGCAACAGCTATGGCATTGTTTTTCCGTGCAGTTTCAACGTCGTAATTTCCGTTTACAAGACCGCGCGAATAGAGAAGCTCGAAGTCGTTTGACGGGAAAAGGCGCTTACACGCCGGACACTGAATTTTCCACATACGCTCAAGGCTGTAAGTAAATCCGCCCCAGACCTCCTCCGCATTTGCTCCGCAGTAGCGGCAGTAAACGTAGTCCGGGTCATCGCGGTATCCGACCTTATAGGATTTCGGCAAGCCTTTGCCGGCGATTGCGCCAAAAATCTTATCTATATACGGAAGATAGTTATCCGCAGTTCTTATAGTTCCCTCGTACTCACTCTTTGCCCACGAATATTTCTTGATATTCTCACGTGCCGCGGCAACACGCTCTTCGGTATAGTAGGTTGAACCGGATTTTGAAAATCCCGGCTTGAACTCAAGCTCAACGGGAGTGCTTATCATACCATTATAGGTCGCAGTCACTTTGACTTTCCCTGCTTCTCTGCCGATTATCACGCCATCGGAAATCTCGGCATTTCCTTTGACTATCTCATAGGTAACATCTGCATTATCAAGCTGTTTGGGAATTCCCTCTTCATAGATAAGCTTTGTAGAAAGAGAAATGCTTTTGCCAACATAATCACTTGTTTTTTCGGGAACAATCTCAACGCCGAGAATCTCGCTTGTGTTTGTCACTTTTATAGTTTTTTCAAACGATACTTTCTGTGTTCCATAAATTGCCGTTAATGTAAGCGTTGCCACTCCGTCTCCTACAGCCTCAACCTCCCCATCGATAAACGTTGCAACTTTTTCATTTGAAGATGCGAATATAAAGGTTGTATCGTCTTTTGTCAGCTGAGTTCCGTCAAGGAGTCTTGCAAAAACTTCTGCTGTGATCTTATCGCCAACTTCAAGTTCGTTTGAAGAGATCTTGAAGTCTGCATATCTTACTCCGTTCATTCCGTTAAGTGTCAGCACTCTCGGAATAACCTTTTTATTCTCACCCGTATCGCGAAACACAAGCAGATAATCACCCGCGATGCGCGCATAAACAGCACCAAGCTCATCCGTTACCGCTCCGGCTTTTTCAAGAGACTCATCTCTGCAATTGAGAGTTGCAACCTTATTTTCATCGGTAAGCGAGGCCTCAAGCTCTTCCTTGTCATCGGTAAGCGGAACGAAAAATACGTCTGCACTTCCGTAAGACGAATCATAGCTTTTGGAGCTTACAAGAGTTGCCCAATAACGCCCTGCCGCCGGAATTTTCAGCTTAATCGTTGCCCAGCCGTTTGCGCCCGGCTGAATGGTTGCACCACCGGAGCCTGTCCACATAGACGCAGTAGGCTTGAGAGAATCGTTGCTTGACATATGCCAACCCCAGCCGTCAGTATCGGCATAAGTTATTCCCTTTATATTCCATGTCGTTGCTCCGCCGTATTCATCATCCCACGCCGTGTAGTTCGACTTTTTCCATTCACTGCTTGCCGTGTTGAAGCTATATATTGCCAAGGAGGAGCTTGCACTGACATCGGCACCGCTTACTGAAACCGGCACCTGCCCGTAAACTGTAAGACCATCATACTTTACAGATGCGCGAGCGATTGTTTCTCCACCATTTTTGCCCGGCAAAAGCTTTCCGGTTGCTTCGTCAATCGAAGTCACAGAAAAATCATCTATGCTGTAAGAAAATTCCAAACCGTTAGCAGAAACGGTACTTCCGTCCGAAAGAAGGATTTCATCCGCCGATACTATAGTTCCGCCGAAGCTCATCTTCACACCCATAGGAGCGGCGTATTTCCCACCGAACATATCTATTTTTTCCGGAATACCACTGCCGTCAAACGTAAGGCTATACCTTCCCGCCTCTGGAAATACAAAATAACCGTCAGTTTCAGCGTCTCCGATGTATATAGTCCCCTGCCACGCTCCGGTGTCTATACTGTATCCTCCGGCAACGGGAACATTTATCTCTATGCTGTTTTCACCGGCATATTGCCAGAAATTATATGTATCGGCATAGGTTGCCGTTTCAAAAGCATCTGCAGAAGCGAGATCATATATAACGCGATATTTTGACGAGTCCTGAGGAATAACAAGCACATCAGTCTCGCGCACCGCAACTGTACCGTTATATGAGACCGTTACCGTTATGGTTGCCGAACCTGAGGAAACAGCCGTGATATTACCGTTTTCATCAACCGTTGCAACCCTCTCATCTGACGATTTGAAGGAAAGCTCATACTCACTGGCTTCGGAATAATCAGAGAGATGCACATCCGTGACCGTGAGCTTATCCGTCTCACCCTCTTCAATAACAAATTCTTCTTTGTTTACAAATACACTTACTACAGCGAGTTCTTCTCCGCCGATAAACTCAATTGCCGTCGGGTACATATTATGTGCCCGGTCGTCGTAACCGAGTGCACTGAACACGAGATAATACTCACCGGGATCGATGAATGTGACATCTGCAAGCTCTTGCTCCTTATCATACTCAAAAGAAGCACCCGTTCCCAAGAAATTTACCTCTCCTATCGGCTTGCCGTTTCCGATTGCTGCCGGAATATTCTCTGTATTTCCCGGTAAAATATACAATTTGCCCGGGCCTGCACCTGTATGCGTGGAAGCATTTACGCCGTAAGTGAGCTTTGTTTTAAAAAGACCCGCCACCGGCACATTCAGCTTAAGAGCTACCCAATCATTTTTATATGTACCGAGCTGAATATACCTTGAAGCGGCATTCAGTGTAGAAATTCTTTTGTTCGACTCTCCCCACGACCAGAAGCTCTTCGTCATCTCCTCGGTGACCTCTGAATCAAGCCTCAGCGTCTTATCCGTCACCGCAAAATTATACTTGAGATAATAATCGGAATATTCAAGCGACGGAGGCGCGATGGGTTCAGGTGTAAGGGTAAATGAACGAAGACACATATTGAGTATATTCTTTCCTGCTTTTGTTTCCGTATCATAGGAAAGACGGAAATCGCCTTCCGGCTCGTTGGAAACAAGAGTGAGATAATAAACTGTATCCGCTTCAAAGGTCTGCTTCTGCCCTTCTCCACTCTTCAGCTTAAGGGATGCAAGCGTAAGCTTTGAAGCGACCGATTGATCATAGCAGTCAACCGTCGTCAGCTTTGCGTTTGCAGGAAGATTTGAGACCTTATCCTTATACGTATCTCCCGTAAGTGCTTCAAACACTGTCTGAGTGGTGAGATAAACATCCACCTGCGGAAGACTTGACCCTCCACCAAGCACAATACTCGGCGTGTACTCTCCTCCGTTTTTTACTTTCAGGGCGAAGGTCACCGCTGCAAAGCATCCGTCTGGATAGCTTATTTTCGCGCCTTCATCAACTTCGAAAATAGTTTTAAAGAAATTATTTGACGTCGGAGAAAATGCAGCATAGCCTTTCGGATAACATCCATCAACAAATGCCCAAGGCTTACTTAAGCTGGTTGCTTTGAAATTTTCAAACGAGTATCGTGTTTTCGCCGTTGTGTGAACAGCAGAATCATATGAATGTTCATATCCAAATGACCATACCTGACTTTCCTCCGCCGCAAAAGAAACATTTGGCAGCAGGGATATCATTATGCACAATGCAAGAAGTAATGATAGTAATCTTTTCATGTGTTACCTCCTATGTTCAATGCCCGAGGTCGCGAATAACCACCGTAAAAAAACTTTCGGTGGTTATTCGCTAATCTATAAGTGTTTCCTCTATTTGTCGTAAATAACCGTACCATCGGTAAGTATCGCATAGCCGATGTAGGAAAATTCATCCGAATTGTCAACAGAGAACCGGTTTCCGTCTGTTTTCATAGTTGACTTATGAGTTACATCAGCAAAGCTTGAAATAGAAGCTCCGTTCTTATTAAACAGAATTCCCTTTTCCGTCACATCGGCACTATTAAGACCGATAAACTCAGCAAGAAGCCTTGTTCCGTTTTCGTTTATCATAATTCTTCTTAGTGCGTCGGTTGTAGGATTATAGAACTTATAAACCGCTGTGAGTGTACAATCCTCACCCGCAAGGAACTCATATTTCTCATCAAAGCTTACAATTTCACATCTGTCGTTCACAGTCTTTGTCCAGTAGGCAAACACGTTTTCGCCCGAGCCGTTTTCACGCTTCGGTGCGCTTACCGAAACCTTCGCACCGAAGGTGTACTCTCCTGTGCCGGAAATCCCGCTGTTTGTTACTGTAACATTGTATGTATCTGCGGGAGTTTCTTCAAACTGTGCAACAAAGCGCATGGTTTTTCCGGAAGCCGTTATTTCGTCGGTTGATGTGTAAATCTCCCCGTCTTCTGCAAGCTTCCAACCGATGAAGGTGTTATTTCCCAGAATGGATGGGTCAGCCGGGAATGTGATGTTATCACCTTCAGCCACTGTTGACTTGCTGATTTCATCACCTGTCTGATTATAGAAGACTACCGGAACATCGGTTGACTCTGTGTTTCTGTAAACCGCTGTAAGATATGTGCCTCCGGCATCGGGAGTGAAGATATATCTTTCAGTATCTTCCACAACGCGGCGTTCTGCGCCTATTCCCTTTTCCCAGTAAAGGAATTCGTATTTTTCACCTAATTGCGGTGCATTTGCCGTCAGGGAGACACCTACATCCGCGGAAAGAACCTCAGCAACAGTATTCGCATCTGCAGTTCCGGCAATATTGCGTGTGAGAACATTTACCTTTGCGGTAGCAGGCGCACCGGTAACAGGAGCTTTGATGGCTTCTGTCTTAACTGCCTTAGCAGCATTGTAGGCAATCTGCTCTGCACTCGCCTCCTGTTCTTTGGCATGGCCCTCGAGTGTGATACCGGAGATGTGGAAGTACTGCGGAGCAGAAGCACCTGTTCCGTCAAAGCTACTGTTGTATTCCTTACTTTCTTCATCAGCGGCGAACACAAGAGAATAATTGCCATCTGAAGGAACATTAACCGTAAAGGTTACATTATCTGTATTCTGGCTTCTGTGCCATCCAAGATACGTGCCATTGCCACCTGCACTACGCCATGTGCTGTAAGTTGTTCTTGTACGGGTAGACGGTGTTGCACCAAAATATACTTTCGTATTGACGCCATATGTAGCACTGTACGCACTGTTTGAAATCGTAAGTGTATATGTGCCGGCAACAAGATTTTTTAAATCAAAAGAAACTATTGGTTCGCGATCATCCGGAGCACCCTCAATGCCGCTTGAATATAAGAAATAGTTACCAAACATTGCCGATACTAATCCATTCGAATTTATATACGATTTAGACGCATTTTCAGCATAAACTACTTCTATTGAGTAAGAGTCTGTGTTTGCGGTGTTTATTTCAGTTGAAGGAAGTGCGTTAGTGTCGCCAAAGCTTGAACCTAACACAGTACCCGTACTTGCATCCAATTTTGTACTTGTAGCTTTAATTGCACCTGTGGTTATGTCGTAGCTATAAGTCTTAGTCTCGGCTGCGGTTACCGGATTAAGTGAGAAAGAATTGATAAAGAGCGTTGCATAGCTGTTGCTCTTGCTGTCAACGAAATAAGAAAGTGTACCCTCTGTTTCGTTTGAAATGAGAGTTAAATAGTAAACGCCCGCGGTAACAGTACGTGCGCGGCCACCTTCTGCGGTAGCAATTCCTCCTGCAGAATATCCCGCTTTTGTGTCAGCCGAATCGTACGCATCAACAATGAAGAGTCTGTCGTCTGCAGGGAGAGCCTTTACACGCTCGTGATAGAGATTATTGCTTGTAATTTCATCATTTGCGGGAACAAGTGCTTCAAAGTCGCTCTTTTTTGTGAGGTAAACCTCCCACTTAGGAGATGATATATCTGTCCCAAGCTCAATACTCGGGATATATTCTCCGCCTTTTTTTACTTCGATAGCGAAGGTAACAGCCTGGTACACAGAATCTTCCGGAACCAAACCCGGAGTAAAGCGGATGTTACGTATGTTACTTGCGTCAGTATTGCCGTCTTCCGAGTTGAGTCTGAGCCAAATTCGGCTGTAACCGTCATATGCTTTCATAGTGTATTTATTGCTTTTCGTGTGAAATGCATCAACAAATCCCCAGGGTAAACCGGTTGAACCTGTAAAGTTGTCGATAGTAGCATTACTCGTAAAAAGTGCAACTGAAGACAAGTCTACCTTTTCTCCATGGAGACTATTACTAAAGTTCCACTCCTGTGCCGCTGCCTCGCTGTCTGCCGCCGAGGCGAAAGTCGGGAGAAGAGTTATGCACATTGCGATTGCGAGGATAAGTGATAATAAGTTTTTCATTTCCGTATTCCTCCGTTTTTGATTTTGTTTTGTATGTAAAATGCATTTCTACATGTTTTTTAGTGTGTTTTGTATTGTGTTTCTGACACAATACAAAGGGGATATCCCCTTTACGCGGCTTACAGTTCAATAACATCCTTCATCGGACGGGTTTTGTATGCGCCGTTTGTGAAGTCCGGGATTTCTACACTTGTGCCGCCCGCGGCAATTGACTGCTCAGTGAGGTAGGATATACTCATCCACGCCGCCGCGTCGTATACGTCAATCGGCATTTCCTTTCCGTTGCGAAGACAATCACAGAAAACTTCAAACTCAAAGATATCCATACCGCCGTGACCGGATTCAATCATTTCCGGGGTGATATTTTTCCACATTTCAGGTAAGTATTTATCATAGTATTTAACAGCGTTATTTACCTCTTTTAGCATATATTCGATATTTCCGCCGTGGTCCATTTCCTCTCCGTCAAACACTGCCATATTGGTATCCTGCTTATACAAGCCCTTTGTTCCTCTCACTGTGAACTCACGCGAATAATATGCCGGAAGCGTTGTATCAAGGCGGAGATTTATAAGTTCACCGTTTTCACAGGTGATAATAGTTTCAATAATATCGCCCTGCGCAAAATTGCGGCTTTCCATTTCCGGAATATCGCCTTTTACTTTGGCATACTCATTTATCCCCCTCGCCTTTGACGCACGTGAGGATAAGGAAAGCATACGGTTACCTCGGTTTATGCCGATAAGCTTTGCAATTGGTCCGAGATCGTGAGTCGGATAATTATCACGGCAGTAGCTTGAATATTCACTGTTTCTGTAATGACGTTCTCTCACGCCATAAGCAATCTGCTCGCGAAGGTCATGCATATATGCACCGTGGCAATAGACAATTTCTCCGAAAAGTCCGTCACGTGCCATTGCGGTTGCAAGAAGTTCATCTTTGCCGAAACAGCAGTTCTCAAGCAGCATAAACGGAGTTTTGGTCCGCTCATAAGCTCCCACAAGGTCACGGCATTCTTTTTCGTTATACACCGCACCGACTTCAAGAGCGACAGCTATTCCGCGGTTCATTGCGCTTATTGCGACCGGAATATGAGCATCCCAGCTTGTGGCAACAAGCACCGCATCAGGCTTTTCGACATCGAAAAGCTCTTCATATCCTTCATAAAATCTCGGGCATAAGCCCGTTTTTTCTCTTACTGTATCTGCAAGCTCTTCGGCTTTGTCTGCATACGGGTCGGTCACCGCGCAAACCTCAACATCCGGAAGGGAAACGAGGATGTCACGCGTGAGCATCATTCCGCGCCGTCCCGCCCCACAGACTGCAAATCTGATTTTCTTCATTGGTATGTACCTTTCCTTTTATAGCTGTTATGCTATAATAATACAGCACATTCTTTCAATTTAAAATGTATTTTTCGGATTTCAGTATGTCTTTTTCGGACATAGTATTGTAAATTTTTATATTATGTGGTAAAATAAAGCAAACAGGAGGCGATTGTTATGTTCGAATCGGAAAACGGACGAAAGGAAATAAGATTTTATTCCGTATCGGAAAACGTACACCGAATTCGTATGATCGGCTACAATGATTTTAAATATCTTGAAAGCTGGGAATATTTCAGGGTTTATTCGTGGGAGACACTTCATTATGTCATAAGCGGAAGAGGAAAACTTTTTATCCGTGGAAAAGAATATGATATTTCCGCCGGTGATTTTTTCTTCATTCCGAAAAATGAAGCCGTTATGTATTATGCCGACAAGAATGACCCATGGAGATATTACTGGGTGAATTTAAACGCTGAATCTATGTTCGATATCGGCGGCAAGCTGGGATTCGATGCGGATTTTCCCGTCCGGCGTGCAAAAAATGCAGAGGCTACGCAAAGCACATTCGAAAAGCTTTTTATCGACGACTTCCCCTTAACCGAGCTTTATTACAAGGTTTGCGCCGCTGTTATGGAAATCATTTCAATGGAGTATGTTTCAATCCGAAGTGCCGATATTCTGCAATCATCAAAAGATGAGCTTGTTGAAAACGCAAAAAAGCTCATAAAGCTAAACTATACAAGAAATGAATTTTCAATACCGGAGCTTGCCAATATGCTTTACGTAAGCCCACGTCATCTCAGCCGGCTTTTTCACGAATGCGTCGGGATGACGCCCGTTGCATATCTTGCCGAAATCCGCCTTACCGCTGCCGCCGATATGCTCCGCAACAATCCAAACCTTACCGTAAACAATCTTTGCAGTCTTGTAGGCTGGGGCGATGAGCTTTACTTTATGAAAAAATTCAAAAAAAAATTCTCACTTACCGTGGGAGAGTACCGAGAAAAGATGATTGCCGCAAAGATGCCGTAAGCGCACAAAAATGAGCCTGAAAGATTATATCAACCTTTCAGGCTCAAAATCTTTTATTGAATTATTTCATTAATCTTCTTCCATATATGCCTTGCGCTCGTCGATAATCTTCTGCTGGATATTAAACGGAGCGTCTTCATATCTCTCAAAGTTAAACTCAAACGAGCCTCTTCCCTGAGTCATGGAGCGAAGGTCGATTGTGTATGTGTTCATCTCAGCCATCGGAACCTCAGCCTCGACAACGGAGTTTCCACCCTCTGCCGGATTCATACCGAGAACTCTGCCGCGGCGCTTATTAAGATCGCCGATAACATCGCCCATGTAGCTGTCCGGAATGTAAACCTTAAGGCTGCCTATCGGTTCGAGAAGAACCGGATCTGCCTGCGGGAGACCTGCCTTGTACGCGAGGTTTGCCGCAACCTTGAACGCCATTTCAGACGAGTCAACATCGTGGTAAGAGCCATCAACAAGAGTTGCCTTTAAGTAAACGACCGGGAAGCCTGCAAGAACGCCCTTTGCGATAGAATCGCGGAGCCCCTTTTCAACAGCCGGGAAGAAGTTCTTCGGAACTGCGCCGCCGACAATCTTCTCTTCGAATACGAGGTCTTCAACATCACCGGGCTGGAACTCAATCCATACGTCACCAAACTGACCGTGACCGCCGGACTGTTTCTTATGGCGTCCCTGAACCTTAACCTTTTTGCGAATCTTTTCACGGTAAGGCACTCTGGGTTCTACGAGGTCTACATCAACATTGAAGCGAGCCTTAAGCTTTGAGCAAAGAACGTCGATGTGAATATCGCCATATCCTGTAACGACAAACTGACGTGTCTCTGAATTATTTACAGTTTTGAAGGTGACATCCTCTTCTGCAAGGCGTGCAAGACCTGATGCGATTTTTTCTTCGCCGCCCTTGACCTTCGGGTTGACAGCGAGAGAATATGTCGGAATCGGGAAATTGATACCCGTAAGGTGAACCTTTTTGTTTGAAGCGCAGAGCGTATCTCCCGTTCTTGTGACGGCAAGCTTCGCAACAGCGCCGATATCACCGGTTGTGATTTCATCAACATCAACGCGCTTCTTGCCTACAACATGATAGAGATGTCCGATCTTTTCCGTCTCGCCCGTTCTCGGGTTGAAGAGAGACATATCACTCTTGACCTTACCCGAAAGAACCTTGAAGAAGGAGACCTTTCCGTATTGGTCGGAGACGGTTTTGAATACGATGGCAAGCGGGCTGTCATCATCACCGACCGTGATTTCAACAAGCTCATTATCTGCTGTAACCGCCATATCCTTCGGTGCATCAATCGGGCACGGAGAATAACCGATAAGACCGCGGAGGAGGGCAAGAGAACCGATACCGGTAAACGCAGAACCCGTGAATACCGGAGCAAGAGTTCCGTCCATAACGCCGCGCTTTACACCGTCCATATACTCTTCGATTGTGAACTCCTCGCCGGCGAAGTACTTATCCATATACTCTTCGCAGGTTTCAGCAACGCTTTCTGCGATCTGACCTCTTGCCATGAGCGCTCGTTCCATGCACTGCGGAGGAATGGGCATCTCAACGGCAGCGCCGTCCTTGAGCTCATATGCCTTCATCGGGATAAGGTCGATAATACCGATAATCTTTTCATCAACAATTGCCGGAATAACCATCGGGCAAACAGAAACGCCAAACTTCTCACGAAGCTGTTCGTATACCGGATAATAACGCGCGTTTTCTTCGTCTATTTTTGATATGTAGAACATACGCGGCATTTTTTTCTCATTAACGCGCTTCCATGCAAGCTCTGTTCCTACCTGAACGCCGGTCTTTGCCGTACATACGATGATTGCAGCGTCTGCAACGCGCATTGCCTGATATACTTCACCGACAAAATCAAAGTATCCGGGGGTGTCGATAAAATTAAATTTATGGTCATAAAATTCAACGGGCGCAATACTTGCCGATACGCTGAACTTTCTCTTTATTTCTTCGGAATCAAAGTCTGATACGGTGTTTCCGTCCGAAACCTTACCGAGACGATCGATGTTCTTCGTCATATAAAGCAAGCTTTCAACAAGCGACGTCTTTCCGTCGCCACCGTGACCTAACAGACATACGTTTCTTATTTTAGTTGCGGGATAAACATTCATGTGCTTCTACTCTCCTTTTTACCGATAGATAACATCCGCGCATATTACGCAAATGTTAAGTTTTATTAATTATATAACAAAAGAAAAAAAATTACAAGTGTTTTTTGTGCATTTTGTGATTTATTTTTAAAAATTTTTTATTTATCTTTTTGCACAATTCACAAAAGCACGTTGATTCTATAACAAAACACGGACGTATCACCGCAAAATGATACATCCATGTTAAATTTTGATAACTTATGCGTTGAGTTTTGCAAGGCTTTCCCCGCCGTAGCGGTTTATAAGCTC
This sequence comes from Oscillospiraceae bacterium, assembly GCA_017408185.1. Next base: position 14,577 of record JAFQVE010000035.1, read on the forward strand.
ACGTGTCGCGCGCCGGGCCTCTTTCCTGTCCACCGCTCCGCGAATGACTTTTTTATCAAGTCCGCGCATCCGCTCGCGCAGCTGCTCTATAAGCTTTTTCTGCTTCTTGTTCTCCCGCTCAAGCTCATATATCCGTCCCCGCTCTTCCTCATTCCTCTTCCGCGAAGATTTGGTATTG
>JAFQVE010000276.1 GCA_017408185.1 Oscillospiraceae bacterium
AATTTTTTGCGGTAAGTATGCAATTTCTTCTTGTAAGCCGAAAAAAAATATGTTATAATATTGTTGAATAAGTGTATTCAATTTATTAAGATATTAACCGGAGGTTCTTATGGTCGAGTTTGTCACCAAAGAAACGCTTGAAGAATATGAAGCTTTTGTTGCCGCGCATCCTAAGGGGCATTTCCTTCAGTCGCATGCCTGGAGCAAGCAAAAGCCCGAATGGACCTGGGAAGGAATAATAGTCCGCGCTGAGGACGGAGCTATCCGCGGTGCAATGTCTGTTCTTATCCGCCGCGCTCCCTCGCTTCCCTACAGCATTATGTATGCGGCACGCGCCCCGGTGTGTGACATTCACGACAAAGCGACTCTCGCAGAGCTTTTAGACGGCGCAAAAAAGCTTGCATCAAAGTACCGCGCATATGTTTTCAAGCTTGATCCCGATGTTGTTCTTACCGACACTGAGTTTGCAGATATTATGACAAGCCTCGGCTTCCGCCACCGCGATACGGGAAAGAACTTTTCAGGCATTCAACCTCGCTTCGTTTTCCGTCTTGATGTTGAAGGCCGCGATACAGAAGAGCTTATGGCATCCTTCCATTCAAAAACACGCTACAATATACGTGTTGCAGAACGCAAGGGCGTTGAGGTTAAGCTTTGCGGACTTGAAGCAGTCGGCGATTTTTCCGACATGATGCTTGAAACGGGTGTACGCGACGGCTTTGTTGTAAGAAACCGCGAGTATTTTGAAAATATGCTCAAAAACCTCGGTGAGAATTGCAGACTCTATATGGCATATTCCGGTGATATCCCGATTGCCGGCACTCTTGCGATACATTACGGCGACAAGGTCTGGTATCTGTACGGCGCATCGTCGAACAAATACCGCAACTTTATGCCTAACTACCTGCTTCAGTGGCATATGATACAGTGGGCGGTAGAGCTTGGATGCCGCGTCTACGACTTCCGCGGCGTTTCGGGAGATCTTTCAGAAGATAATCCCCTCTATGGCTTATACCGCTTTAAAAAAGGCTTTAACGGTGACCTCGTCGAGTTTTGCGGCGAATATGATTATATATTCAACAAAACGATCAACTTTATGATCGAAAAGGGCGAATTTATCTACAGAAAGCTTCGCAAGCAGCTCTTTATGTTAAAGCATCACAAATAGAGAAAAGATGTGTTATAAATGACTTCATTTATCATTGAACGAGAAAAGATTGAGCAGAACGCGCGGGAAATTATTTCCAGAGCCGGTGATGCAACCGTTTTTGCGGTTGTTAAAGGACACGGCTACGGCTTCGGTCTTTCGGAATATGTTTCCATTCTCCACACCTGCGGCATACGGCACTTTGCCGTGACGGATGTTTCCGATGCCCTCGAGATAAAGAAAACGGAGCTTCCCGATACCGATATTCTTATGCTTCGCTCAACAGCTCTCGCTGATGAAGTCTCATCTCTTATTGAAAACGATGTTATTCTGACAATAGGCAGCACGGATGCAGCTGTTGCCGCGAACAGGGTTGCTCTTGAAAAAGAGAAGCTCGCCCGCGTTCATATAAAGGTTGACACCGGCATGGGGCGCTACGGCTTTGCTCCTTCCGACCCGGAGCAGATTGTTTCCGTGTATACAAGCTTTCCGTCACTTTCTCCCTGCGGTATTTATACCCATCTGACATCGGCTTTTAAAAGCCGCCGGGTAACAGAACGTCAAACTGACACTTTTCTCTCACTCTGCAGTGAGCTTGAAGCACGCGGCATTGATTGCGGTATGGTTCATTTTGCCAACTCCGCATATCTTTTCAGATTTCGTGAGCCGCTCGGGAATGCAGTAAGAATAGGCTCTGCATTCACCGGCAGAATCGCATGCAAGACGAGAAGAAGCGGTCTTTCAAGGGTCGGGCATCTTGAGAGCAACGTATGCGAAATACGCTGGCTGTCCCCCGGTTCGACAGTGGGATATGGCGGTGCATATACCGCAAAGCGCGCTGTAAAGACAGCTGTTATTCCTGTCGGATACGCTGACGGCTTCTGCACAGAAAAGGCAAGAGATACATACAGAATCCGCGACGGGATTTTCTATGTTCTCTCCGATATAAAGCGCATTCTTTCACGAAAGCGCGTATACGTAAAGATAAACGGACGGCACGCGAGGGTGCTCGGTCACATAGGTATGACGCACACGGTCTGCGATATCACCGACATTCCCTGCGAAATCGGCGATACGGCAGAGTTTGACGTAAACCCGATATACGTTTCAAGAGATATTTATAAAGAATTTATTTAGACAATTTGTAATGAATACGGATTTTCCGTTTCAAATATAAATACCGGGAGGTAATTGATTATGAAAATGGTAATGGCAATCATCAACGCAGACGACGCTCATACAGTCGTTTCCAATCTCACAAAATCCGGTTTTTCCGTCACAAAGCTTGCAACGACGGGCGGATTTCTTAAGACAGGTAACACCACAGTTCTTGTCGGTGTTGATGACGAAAAGCTTCAGGATGTCCTTGACATCATAAACAAACACTCACACAGCAGAAAGCAGCTTGTTCCTGCTACGGCAGAATTCGGCATCGGTATGATACCCACGGTTCCGGTTGAGGTTTCCGTCGGCGGCGCAACCATCTTCGTTATGGACGTTGAGCGCTTTGAAAAAATCTAACTGATGAATTTTGACGGTTTTTACGGAAACGAGCGCGCAAAAGCGTATCTTGACTCTGCTTTTGCGCGCAACGCCCTGCCCCACGCTCTCCTTATTTCCGGCGAGCGCGGAATAGGAAAAAAGACGCTTGCCAACATCCTCGCGCGGGCAATAGTATGCGCCGGGGAGTCCGCACCTTGCGGCAAATGCGATGCATGCTATAAATCCGAAAAGGGGTTTCATCCCGATATCATAAGCATTGATGCAGAAAAGCTGAAGTCTGACGCCGCAAAATACGGCATCATTCCAAAAAAAGACGGACTCATCCATGTAATACGTGAGCTTAAGCTCAATGCCCTTCTGCGCCCGAACGACGGTGAACGAAAGGTATATATAATAGACAATGCAGGAACACTCAGCCATGACTGTCAGGATGCTCTTTTAAAAATATTGGAAGAGCCTCCCCTCTTTACATTTTTTATAATTCTGTGTTATAATTTAAGTGATTTGCTTCCGACGATAGTGTCAAGAGCCGCGCATATTGCGCTCTCCCCTCTTTCGGATTCGGATATGCTGTCCGTCATAAACAAAAATATGCCCGGCATTTCCGGTGCCGAGCGCGATGAACTTATAAAAACGAGCGGAGGTATTTGTTCCTTCCTCGTTTATGAAAAAGACAATGACTGCACAGAAGCCGCGGTAAATATAGCAAAGGCTCTTCTTACCGCAGACGAGCTTGAAATTTTCCGTGCAATATCAGTTCTCGATAAACGCGACCGCGACGGTGCGTCTGAGGTATTTGACGAATTGTGCATTCTTTTCCGCGATGCATGTGTTATTTCATCCGGTGCAAGAAGCACATTGATATCGCATGACAAATCAGGAATATCAGAAAAGCTTGCGGCGATTTTCCCGCCGAAAGTTTCTTGCAGCATTATCGACCTTTTAACAAACGCAAAGGTCTCATGTATGCGTAACGTAGGTTTACCGCACATAACCGGAAACCTTATATGTAAACTTGCAGATACAGCCGCAAAGGCGGCTTTGAAAGGATAGATTAAATTTTGAAGGAAATAATCGGTGTACGTTTCCGCGACGGCGGAAAAATATATTCATTCGACCCCGGCTCTATTTCCCCGCGTTCCGGCGACAAAATCGTTGTTGAAACCGCGCGCGGGCTTGAGCTTGGCATTGTGGCCGATGAACGGCACATCGTCGAGGATGAAAAGATTATCGCACCGCTTCGCAAGGCTGTCAGGATGGCAAACCCCGTTGACCTTAAAACCGCCGCAGAGCTTCGCGACCGCGAAAGAAAAGCTGTGGTAACCTGTCAGGAAAAAGCTGATGCGCATAATCTTGAAATGAAGATAATCAATGCAGAGTGCTCTTTTGACGGTTCTAAGATCATATTTTACTTTACCGCAGACGGAAGAATTGATTTCCGTGCACTCGTAAAAGACCTTGCTTCCATATTCAGAACAAGGATTGAGCTTCGCCAGATAGGCGTGCGCGACGAAGCAAAAATGCTTGGCGGTCTCGGCATATGCGGCAGACCGTTCTGTTGCGCAAGCTTCCTTGATGACTTTCAGCCTGTTTCTATAAAAATGGCAAAAGACCAGAATCTTTCGCTCAATCAGGCTAAAATTTCAGGCACCTGCGGCAGACTTATGTGTTGCCTTAAATATGAGCAGGATGCTTATGAAGACCTCATCCGCACTACGCCGCGCGTAGGCGCTGCCGTTGACACTCCCGCAGGTCCGGGAACCGTCTCCGACGTCAGCCTTATCTCAGGCAAGCTTCGGATTAAAATTGAGAACGCTGCGGATGAAGTCATTTTTAAAACCTTTGACAAATGCGATGTATGCCCTCGCGGTGCAGACGGATGCCCACACGCCCAAGGTGCTGCGGCTTCCGCAAAACGTGCAAAAAAACATATGAAAGCCCCCGCAAAAACTGCGGAGGCCTCTGACAACCAATAAGTATTATCAATAATATCT
>JAFQVE010000277.1 GCA_017408185.1 Oscillospiraceae bacterium
CCAACAGTCTTAAAGTCGGTGAGGCCATTGTTAGAACAACAGCTGATCCCACGATGCAGAATGTAATCAAATTTCTTCAGGGTTCGGAAATTACCGGAACGTCGGGAAGCTCATGGGCGAACTCCGAGCTTTCTTTAATTTCCTACAGATCTCTTAACTACTATAACTACAGGGTAACCGCTCCGCGATCTGAAACTGCAATAGGCGCAAATGACTGGAATCCAGTCAGAAAGTTTTCAGAGAAAACAACAGTGCTGTTTGACAGCACTGCCGAAAAGAGCAGCGGATATGAAACAGACAATGCAGGGGTAGCTAAGGTATACACAATGCCCTCTGTTCTGGCTTCCAACACCGCTCCGTTTGAGATGTTTGGAAAGAATAATACCGGTATGTCACATTCTTTCCTAAACAACGGGTATTATTATGCAACTTTCAACCTAGGCACAAAAACAACGCCTGTATTTGAGTCAGTCAGAGGTACATTCCAAGAATCATTTTTCGCAATAAGAATCAAGATTCCTGAGAACGCAACAGCAGAAAGATATCAGCTCAGAGTCGGAAACACCTATAAAAAAGATGCAACAGCAGGCACATACAATGATCCTAACGCTTCTGAATGCGAAGTCTATATGACGAAAATCGGAAGTGATGGATTTGAAGGAAAATTCAAAAATGCAACCGGTAATCTTTTTGGCTTCGTTGATGCCAGCGGCAAAGATCTTGCCTATTCTGCGATTGCTGCTCCCGAGAATAAGCTCATAGGAACATATACGTCAAAGGGTATGAGTAGTGATACTTTTGAAAATATTCTCTCTCTTACTCCGGGAGAAGAATATCTCCTCTATTTCAGAATAGCAGATGGAAGTTTAACAGATGAAAGCATTAAGAAAGAAGCTGCGGTTGCGAACAATTTGGGTAAAGTGTTTGTAAGCGGAAGTACACTCTACCAGAACTTCAAGATTTCCTATATCGACCTTGTTCCTGTTACGGAGGATGTTGCTCCGGAACTTGCAAGCGCAGAACTTGCATATGATGAGGAAACAATGACCGCATCTGTCACAAGCGCAAAGATGAATGACGGAACTGCTGCAACAGGCTATACAGTTACATATGGCATTAATAGCGCAAAGGGCGCAACGATTTCTTCAACAGGTGTTGTTACACCCGGAACAGACGACGAAACCGTCTCCGTCTACGCGGATGTCACGCTCGACGGAAAGACAGTCCGCGCAACAGTTTCCGATATTAAGCTTTTAGGCAAAGAGCCGGGTCAGCTTAAATACAGAATATCCACAGACTTTATAAACGATGCGGCATATGAAACAATAGTAAACCTTGCCACTCCGAACTATGCTATCAGCAATGCGGAAATAACCTTCATAAGCTGGAAGGATATGTATTACACAAAGACCGGCTCAACAATTGCAAGAGCAACGGCGGAGACAACAGACCTTGCACCTATAACAAACATACTCAGCCCGGACACCGATAAATATGAGCTCCCGGGAAGACATTCGGCAGACAATGCTCCAAGACTTGAAAGCGCAGGCTTTATTTCTCAGTTCCGTGCACAGGGATATGATGCCGAAGAGAAGGAAAAAGCGGATACTAATGCTTATATGCATCGGTATAAAACCGGCCGTCCGCATTATGCAATAAAGCTCTATATTCCGCAAAAGGGTGCTTATGAGCTTTCGTTGAAGAACAATTTCACGCCGGCTATAGGTGCTGATTTTGTCGGTTCAGGCTTCTTCACAAGCAGTAACAACGCAGTTACCTCTAAAGGCTATGAAGCTATGACCGAGATTTACTTTGCAAAGGCAGACTATGGCCTTAATTATGTAAACGGACAGGGGATCCTTTCGGGAACGGGTGCTGAGGCATATCTTGTCGATGACAACAAAATCGGTTGGTATGATTCCGGCCGCTATGGTGAAACTCAGACATATGACGGCAAATATCTTGTTGTTCCGGAAGCAGGCGAATATTTCCTCATACTCACCGTCACCCCAGAAAGCCTTGAGAAGAACCCGGATGTACACCACAGAACACACACTGACGCGACGACCGGTGCTGTAACAGGCTATCAGGACTATCAGCTCTTCCTTCTCTCCGAAATAAAGCTTACTCCTGCATCTGAGGATTCCGACTATACAGCCTCCTTTAATGCGAAAGAGAGCACATATACAACAAACGGAACGGCGACTGTGAACACCTATGCCTACACAGACGGTGGCGAGCTTATTGAAACTCTCGTAACGGGCGCAACGGTTAC